>CAYVBG010000023.1:0-13480 GCA_964449205.1 uncultured Zetaproteobacteria bacterium
AGGACGGTCGGAAGGGGCGTCAGCCGGGGGCGAGCCCCTTTTTCTTGATTTTCTCGACCAGCGTGGTGCGGTTCATCGTCAAAAATCTGGCGGCCTGGTTCTTGTTCCAGTCAAAGCGGTTCAGGGCCGAAATCAGCAAATGGTTCTCGAATTCGTCCACCAGCGCCTTCAGGTCGATTCGCTCGGCCGAGTTCACGTCCACGGCGAACCCTTGCATCAGGCGCTGGCCTTCGGAGAGCATGCGCGAGGGCAGGTCGTCCAGATCCACGACGCCGGCACGCTTCAGGGTGGCGATGCGCTCCATCAGGTTTTGCAGCTCGCGCACGTTGCCCGGCCATGCGTAGTTCAACATGGCCTCGCGCGCGGCGTCGGTGAAGCCTTCGATGCGCGCCTGCTTGCGCTCGTTGAACCGACGCATGAAGTGCTCGGCCAGGAGCAGCACATCCTCGCCGCGTTCGCGCAGTGGCGGCAGGTGGATGGGGATGATGTTCAGGCGATAGTAGAGATCCTCGCGGAACCGTCCTTGTTCGATTTCCTTCTCCAGATTGCGGTGGGTCGCGGCGATCACGCGCACATCCACTTCGATGGGTTGGTTGCCGCCCACCGGCTCGAAGCATCGCTCCTGCAACACGCGCAACAGTTTGACCTGAAGCTTGGGGCTCATGTCGCCGATTTCGTCGAGAAAGATGGTGCCGCCGTTGGCGATTTCGAAGCGACCGGGACGCGCGCGATGCGCGCCGGTGAAGGCGCCCTTCACGTGGCCGAACAGTTCGGATTCCAGCAATTCCTCGGGAATTGCGCCGCAGTTCATGCACACCATTGGTTTGTGCGCCCGCGTGCCGGCATGGTGCAGCATGCGCGCCAGCACCTCCTTGCCGGTGCCGGATTCGCCGGTGATCAATACCGTGCTGTCGGAATCGGCCAGCAGCTCGACCGTGTCGCGCACCTTCTGGATGGCCGGACTCTGGCCGATCATGGCGAGCGTGGATGCGCTGGCCTGTTCCCGGGCCTTGAGCTGGCGGTTGTCGCGCACCAGCGCGCGTTTCTTCAGCGCTTCCGCCACGCGCACCATCAGCTCGTCGAAATCGAACGGTTTGCGCAGGAAGTCGTCCGCCCCCAGCCGGATGGCGTCCACCGCCGTGTCCACCTCGGCATAGCCGGTCATCATGATGACGCCCATGTCTGGATCGGCGCGGCGAAACTCGCGCAGCAGCTCGATGCCGTTGCCGTCCGGCAGGCGGATGTCCAGCAATGCCAGATCGAACTTTCCGTTCTGCATCGCCTCCCGCGCCCGCAGGGCGTTGGCAGCGGAATGGACATGATGCCTCGATTGCTCCAACACGTCCTTCAGGGTCGTGAGCAGCTCCGGTTCGTCGTCCACCAGGAGAATATGGGCCGATTGCGTCATGGGTCCCTCCATGTTGCACTGAAGTCAAAATGATGACGCATTGCGACGCGGCGTGCAAGAAAAAGTTGATTTCTTGACAGGTCGGGGTTGGCCAGGGGCGCGGGTGTCATCGTTGGACTAAAGTCGGTCGAGGGTGCGCCGATAAATGGAAATGCGCGGGTGCGCCCGTGCGAATTTACACGAGGAATGCCAAGGAGGTTCTGGCCGTGGTCATTCATCCCGCCGATGGTCTGATTCATCGACTGCTGCGACAGAGCGGCCAGCCGGGCGCGGCCTCCGAACAGGCGTCGCAACAGCCCGCGCGACGCGATCAGGTGAACATTTCCGATGACGCGCGCGCACGTCTCCAGCAGGGCGGCGGCGCGGAGGTCAACGTGGATCGGCTGGGCGAGCAGTTGTTGCTGCAGACCTACAAGCGCGGCGGTCGGCGCGGATGAGCGCGCCGGTGCGCCTGCTGATTGTCGAAGACGACGCGGCATTGGCTGCGTTGCTCGACGAGTATTTTCGCGAGGCGGGTTACGATGTCGAGCTGCGCGCGCGCGGCGACGACGCACTGGCCGTGCTGCGGGAGCGATCTTTTGATCTGGTGCTGACGGACATTGTCTTGCCCGGTGCGGACGGCTTGTCCATCCTGCGCGAGGTTGCGGGCCATCCCGAACGCACATTGGTGATTTTGATGACCGGCTATTCCGGCATCGAGGATGCGCTGCACGCGGTGGAGCAGGGCGCGTACGATTTTGTCAGCAAACCCTTCCAGCTTCCCGAGATTCGCGTGCGGCTGGATAACGCCGCACGTTATCAGCAATTGCTCCGGAAATGGCTTCGTCAGCAGGATGTCAGCCTGCCGGCGGCGGCGGTGCGGCCCGGGCAGGCGCTGCGCGCCTATGGCGGGCGCGCATGAATATCCTCATTGCCGAGGATCAGGATACCGTTCGCGAGGTGATGGCCGAGACCATCCGCGCGATGGAGCCGGATGCGCATCTGGAACAGGCGGCGTCGCTGGCCGAAGCGCGGGACAAAATTGCCAGTCGCCACTGGGATGGCGTGGTGACGGATGACAATCTGGGCGATGGTCGCAGCCTGGATCTGATCGAGGAGCTGAGTCGGCGGGGGGTGTTGCCGCCGGTGGTTCTGGTCAGCGGCTATCTGTCGCCCTCGCGCATGGAGAAGGCCCGGAAACTGGGTGTGGCGCATATTCTGCCCAAGCCGTTCGACCCGGAAACCTTGCAAGCCTGCCTGCGCGATGTGCTGGGCGAGTCGGGCAACGATGATGCCGCCTCTGCGACGGGGGATACGGCAGGGACGGAACGCGGTGGCCTGCGGCATGGAACCCTGTTGCCCCGGGTGCTGGACCTGGGCCGCACGCAGGGACTGATGTTTCGCATCGTCAACGACTTGGGGCGGCACCACGATGTGGAGCGAATCTGCGCTTCGGCGCTGGGCATTGCGATGGACATCGTGCATGCCGACCGGGGGTTTGTGTGCCTGTTCGATCGCGCGGCCAACCGCTTGATCCGCATCGCTCATTGCGACAACGAGGGATGCGGGAAGATGAAGGAAGCGCCGGATGCGTGCGCACTGTCCGACACGCCGTTTTCACCGCTGTTGCTCTGGGGCGAGGAGTATCTCGAGGGCGCGCCATGCGAGGGCGGCCATGCCTGTTGGCCGAGGGTGACGGCGAACGATTTTCTGGCCATCCAGTTGCGGTTGCAGGGCGTGGCGATGGGCGTGCTGTGCGTGATGGGACGCATGGACGCCGAGGCCGGCGTCGCCGAGCAGGATCGCAACCTGCTGGCCATGCTGATGAACCAGCTCGACACCTTGCTGGACAACCGAGCCGTGCATGCGTCGCTGGCCGTCAGCATGAAGGAGACACTGATTGCGCTGGTGCGCTCGCTGGAAGCGCGCGACCGCTACACGAAGGATCATTCGCTGCGGGTGGGCGACATGTCGGCGCTGTTTGCGCGCCGTTTGGGTCTGGACGACGAACATGTGGAGCTGATTCGTACCGGCGGTCGCCTGCATGACATCGGCAAGTGCGGGATTCCCGACGCTGTGCTGCTCAAGCCGGGGCGTTATACCGATCGCGAGTTTGCCGTGATGAAAGCGCACCCCGGCATTGGCGATGCCATTCTGAAACACATGGACGCATTGGTGCGCGAGCGCCAGATGGTGCGTCATCATCACGAACGGATGGACGGCCACGGCTACCCCGACGGACTCAAGGGCGAGCGGATTCCGCTGGAGGCCCGCATTGTGTGCGTGGCGGATGCGATCGACGCGATGACCACCCATCGCGTCTACCGCATGGCGCGGCCGCTGTCGTTCTGCGTGGATCAGCTCAAGCGCAATTCTGGCACGCAATTTGATAGTCAAGTGGTCGAGGTGGCGCTGGAGGCCATCGAGAACGGAGACATCAAGACCCAGGCGCGCGATGCGGGCGAGGATGCAGGACTGATGCCGCTTTCGGCCCGGGCCGCCTGAGCCGGGGTCGCCCCGCCACAAGGAGAGACGTACCATGCCGGATTCCCAGGGACAGAATCGACGCAACGACTTTCGCGTGGACGACGTGTTGCCAATGAAAGACACGCCGCTCAACGAGGAAGAGTTTGAACGCGAACGCACGCATATTGGCATCCGCTCGCGGCAGAGCAGCATGCTGCGCAGCATTGTGGGCGACGATGTGTTTGCTTCCAGGGCGCCGGAGGCGGACACCGAGCTGTGCAACGCCATTCGTTCGCTGGATGCAAAGCTGAACTACCTGATTGGCGTGAACATGCTCAACGACGCCAACCGATCCGATCTGGAGGAGCGGCCGGTGAACCTGAGCGTGTCCGGCATGAGCTTTGTCACGCCGCGCGCCTACAAGGCGGGCGATGGGTTGGAGGTGGTGCTGATGCTGCCGGCCCTGCCGCCGTTGGTGCTGGAGCTGCTGGGACGCGTGCGCCGGGTGGAATCCCGCCCCGATGGCCAGCGCCTGGTGGGAGTGGCGTTCGTGTTTCGCTGTCAGGACGAGGAGGAACAGATTTCCCGCTATGTGTTCAAGCGACACCGGGAGATGATTCGCATGGAGTCGTTGCAGGAGGAGCAGGCCCGCCAGCGGATGGTGTGAGCAGCTCCGCCTTGCGCGGGGTCATGCGGTGGCGACCTTCACCTGATTGCGCCCGTTGTTTTTGGCTTCGTAGAGCGCCGCATCGGCGCGTTTGATCCAGTGCTCGATGGATTCGTCACCGCGACGCACGGCCACGCCCATGCTGATGGTGACGGGGATTTTGCCATGCCGGCTTTTGATGTCGGCCATGGCGACCGCCCGGCGCAGCGCGTCGGCGGTGTCGAAGGCGTGACGACCGGATGTGCCGACCAGCACCAAGCCGAATTCCTCGCCGCCCATTCGGGCCGCCAGATCGCTTTCCCTTACGCCGCCAGCCAGAATCGCGCCCACCCGGGCCAGCACCTCGTCGCCCGTGTCGTGGCCGTGGCGGTCGTTGATGCGTTTGAAATGATCGATGTCCGCCATCACGAAGGTGACCGGCCCGTCCGGCAGCTGGCGCAGAAACGCTTCCAGCTTGCGACGGTTGGCCAGGCGGGTGAGCGGATCGTGCATGGCCTTGTGCTCTGCCTCGTCCAGCTGGCGGGTCAGCTCGCGTACCCGCTCGCCCTGTTCGGCGATGGCCTGCCGGATCTCGCGGGTCGCGCTGGCGATCTTGCGGCCCGCCGCGAGGATGCCCTGCCGGGCGCTTTTCAGGATGGCGCGGGCGGCTTCAGGATCGTCGGGGAGTTCCCGGCGCAGCAGCTCGGCCGTTTGCGCCAGTTCGGGCGGTTCGTCCCCGGCTTCGGCCAGTGTCGCGGACATTTCTTCCAGCATGTTGCGCATGGCGCGGGTCAATGCCGAGAGTTCGGCGCGGAGTTCATCGTCGCCTTCCAGATGATGCCTCAGCGCGTCCGTGAGCGCCTGCGGGAGCACATCGGTCGGCGTGGCGGCGGCGGGCTGGTTCAGCATTTCAAGGCACTGGCGGAGTGTTTGTCCGGCATGATTCAAATCAGCGGTCGCTCCGCCGTTGCCGTGGTTTGACGACGCCAATCTGGATTGAATCTGCTGGACGGCAGCGTGCAATGCCTCGGCCTGCGTCTCCAGGTGTTCCGGCTGCGCCAGCGCAGCGCCCTGCTCGGCGTCCAACAATCCGCCCAGCCAGTGGCTGACCCGTTGGTAGGCCTGCCACGGCACGAGGCGCTCCTGGCGCAGCTGCTCCAGTTCGTGGGCAAGCTGGCGGAATCCCGCGCGCAGGTCGGCATCCTTGGGTGCGAAATGCAGCGCCCGCAGGCGAAGCGCGGTCAGTTCTTCCAGCAGGGCGTCGATGCGCGACTCTACCACGGGCGTTTCAACCGCTCGTTCTCCACGGCGATCATGGTTTCGGCGTCCGGCCGCGCGTGTTCGGGCAGGCAGCGGCCCAAGGCGGCACGCAGATCCCGCAGGGTTTCGCGTGTGTGTTCGGTTGGTGCGTGTTCGTGCTCCATCCGGTTCAGGAGTTCGTCCAGCATCTGGATGGCATGCGCCAGTGTCGCCGTATCCTGCGCCTTGTCGCCGGGGGACGAGCGGTGTTCGCTCTGTTCCTGCACCGGGGCGAGGCTGTTTTCCAGCAGTTGGCGGAAACGGGCGCCGCCGGCTGGATCGGCCGGAGCATTGCCGGCGGTCCGGGTGGCGCGGGTTGGCGTGTTGCGATCAATTTTCACGATGCCCCCCTGCGGACGGTGGTTGGGATCCGGTGCGTGTTGCGGGATGCGGGCCGGACCATGGCAGTCGAACGTCAAGCAAAAACAAGGCCAAAGGTCGTGTCGTGGCGGAATGCGGAGGATGAAAAAATACGAGCCCCGGCGAAACGCCGGGGCCGTATTCAAGCGTCTGACGCCGGGGAGGGAGGGAGGAGGAGGGTGGCGCCAGACATGCGCAAGCATAGAGGACGGTGCTTAAATGGTTATGAACGGCGCATGAAAACTTGTTCATGTTCGGATGCTGCGGGCCAGCCGCGACACAGGCCGCCGCACGGCGGCCAAAGCATGCCGCACATCCATGCCCACGCCAAGCGCCGCCGGCACCGAAATCAGCGTGATGCCGGTGGCGAACAGCAGTCCCCAAGAGAGCGCCAACGCCATTGGCGCAACAAACGGATCGAAGCCGCCCCAACCGTAGGCGGTCGGCATCAACCCCACGATGGTGGTGAGGGTGGTCAGCAGCACCGCGCGCAGCCGGCGGCGGCCGGCCTCGATGGCGGCTTCGCGCCAGTTTGCGCCGCGCTCGATGGCGCGCTGGATGAAGACGGCGATGACGAGCGCGTCGTTGACGACCACGCCCGAGAGCGCGACGAACCCCATCATGGCCATAAACGAGATGGGTTGGCCATGCAGGAAGAATCCCACGATAATACCGATGACGCCGAACGGAATGGCCAGCATGACCAGCACCGGCCAGCCCAGACGGTTGAACTGGACCGCCAGAATCACGAAGATGCCCGCCAGCGCATACACGAAGCTGAAGATGAGGCCGCGCACCGATTCGCGCGAACGCTCCTCCTCACCGCCCAGATGCAGGCGCACGTGCGTTGTGTCCGCGCCCAGCCATTGCGCCTTGTCGCGCATGACGCGGGCGTTCAGCGCGCGCGAGGTGAGAACAGCGGGATCAACCTCGGCGGATACACTGATGATGCGGTTGCCGTTTTTGTGGCGGATGCTGGTGACGCCCGGCGTGGTTTCGAAGCGGGCGATACGTCCCAACTCCGTCAGGCCGTTCATGCGGTTCGGGATGCCGAGATGTTTCAGCGTGGCGATATCGCGCTGATAGATTCCGGGATAGCGCAGCGTGACATCGATTTCCTCCTTGCCGCGGTTCAGCGTGGATACGCGCAGGCCGTCGAAGGCGGCGCGAATGTGGGAGGCCACCGTGGCCATGTCCACGCCGGCGTAAGCGGCCCGGGCGCGATCGAGCACGATGTGGATTTCCGGATCGCCCGGTGTCAGTCCGCTTTCGATGGAATGCACGCCGGGGATCCGCTCCAGATAGCCGGTCAGGCGTGTGGCTGCGCGGGTGATGGCTGCCGCGTCCGGCCCGGAGAGCTCCACCTGCAGCGCCCGGCCCACCGGCGGCCCGGGTTTGAGCATCACGAAGTTCATGGGCAGATCGGGAAACAGCGGTGGAATCTCGCGCTCCAGCTTGCGCATCACCGTGAATGCGGATACCGAGCGGGTGGAGAACGGCGTGAGCACCACCCGAACAAAGCCGAAATGGTCGCCCATCTGTTTCAGGGCGTCCCGTTCGTCGGCACTGCTCTGACCCGCGATAGCGATGGTGGTTTCGAGCAGTCGCGGGTCCACGCGCCGGCGGATTTCTGCATCCATGCGATGCAGAATGCGGCGCATTTGTTCCAGTGTCGTGCCGTTGGGGGCGGTGACGCGCACATAGAACTGGTTTTCCGCCCCCGGCGGAAAGAGCTGGAACTTCATGCCGCTGGCCAGCCACAGGCTGGCGGCCAGCGCCGCCAGCGTGAGCAGCACGGTCAGCCAACGCCATTTCAGCGCGAGCCTGAGCAACGGCACGTAGAGGCGTGTCAACCACACCAGAATGCGACGTTCGCCGGGGTGAGCGCGCGGATTGCTGATGTCGCGCACATGGTTGGGCAGGATGAACAGTGCCTCCAGCCAGGAAAACAGCAGCAGCGTGACCACGACCACGGGGATGGAATACACGAACTTGCCGATGATGCCGTCCATGAACATCAGCGGCAGAAACGCGACGATGGTGGTCAGCACCGTGGCGGTCACGGGTCCGGCCAGTTCGCTGGCGCCGAGAATGGCCGCCCGTTCCGGCCGCGCGCCTTGTTCCATGTGCCAGGTGATGTTCTCGCCGATGATGATGGCGTCATCGACCATCAGTCCCAGCACGATAATGAAGCCGAACATGGTCAGCAGGTTCAGGGTGGCGCCGCCCAGCCAGAGCGCGAACAGACCGGAGAAAAAGATCACGGGCAGGCCCCAAGCGGTGGTGACGGCCACGGCCGGGCGCAGAAACAGCAGCAGCGCGGCTAACACCAGCAGCAGCCCCAGCGCGCCGTTGCTGGTGAGCACGCCCAGCCGCAGGCGTGTGATGGTGGAAAAATCCTGATAGGTGCGCACATGCACATCCTTGCCGTAGGTCGCGGGGATGGTCTTCAAGTAGGCGCGGATGCGATCCACCAGGTCGATGATGTCGGCGTCGGCCTTCTTCATCACGATCATGTTGATGGCCGGTTGGCCCATCGCGTCCACGTAGCGGGTCGGCGCCACCAGCGTTTCCTCCACTCGGGCCACATCGCCCAGTCGCAGTGCGTCGCCCCGGTCGTTGGCGCGCAGCACCAAGCCGGCGACGTCTTTTGCCGAACGGAACTGTCCGGCAACGCGGATGATGCGTTGGCCGTCGGGCGTCTTCAGCGCGCCGCCGGGCGCGTTGATGTTCCAGCCGCGAATCAGTCGCGCCACGTCGCCGGCGGTGACACGGGCACGACGCATGCGCTCGGGATCGAGCACGATGCGGATTTCCTCCTTGCGTTTGCCCTGGGTGATGATGCGGGCCACGCCGGGGAGGTCGAGCACGTCGTCTTCGATGTGGTCGGCGATGCGCTTGAGCCGGAGCGGATCGAAATCGCCAAATACGGTGAAGGACAGCACCGGCGCCTGCTCGGACTTGATTTCCATGATGCGCGGATCGTCTGGCAGATCGGCGGGCAGGGCGGCGCGGTTCACCGCCTGTTGCACGTCGGAAACGAAGCGGGAGCGATCCTTGTAGTCGGGATCGACCTCGATGTTGATGCTCATGGCGCCCGGCCAGGCAGTGGATCGGATGGTGTTGACGCCGTCCACACTCTTGAGTTCCCGTTCGATGGGGGTGACGACCAGTCGCTCGATTTCGCGTGGTGATGCGCCGGGCCATGCGGCGGTGACGACCACCAGGTCGAAGTTCACGCTGGGAAACGCCTCGCGCTGGATGGACATGGCCGCGAACACCCCGCCGCCCAGCAGCATCAGCGACAGCAGGTTGACCAGCAACCCGCGCCGGACGAAGAAGGCGATGAGGCGGTTCATGTCCGCGGTTCCGGAGCGTTCGCGCCGGCCAGCCGGATATCCAGCCGATCCAGCAACACACCCCGCACCCAGTCCAGCTGTCGCCAGTCCAAAAGCAGCGTGATGCGACGCAGCAAGGCCTCCTCTTCCGCCTGGTTCAGATCGCCCTCGAACTGGATCAGGGTGGCGGTGTCCGACCGCCCCTCGCGGTAGCGTGCCAGCTCGGCCTCGAATTTGCGCCGTTCGGCGCGGGCGCGTTCCCGGGCCGCACGCCACCGTCGCAGACCGGTGCGGATGCGGGTCAGCATGGTCGCCGCGTCATCCCGAATCAGCTCCAGGGTCTGTCGCCGTTGCGCTTCCACCTCGGCCCGCGCCAGCTCCGCCTTGCGGATGGCGGCATCGGCGGCGTGATGTCCGGCGGTGTCGGACAGTTCGACCTCCACCGACACGAAGCGGTCGGCCAGGCTGAAGCCCTTTCGCGCGGCATCGCCGGCATTGCCCGCCAGCGCGCGCGAACCGATGCGCCCGATCAGATCCATTTGCATCCTGCGGGCATCCCGCGCTGCCGCCAGCCGGGCGCTTTCGGCGCGCAGCCGGGCGTCCAGCGCGCGCAGCTCGGGGCGTCGCTGTTGCGCCGTGCGCATCACGTCCTCCAGATCGGGGGGAGGGGCATCCGGCGGATGCGCCAGTTCCACGCGGATGGGCGCATCGGGCGGGCGCAGCATCAGACGGTTCAGGGCGGTCACATCCTCCGCGAGCCGGGCCTCGGCATTGGCCAGTCCGAGCTTGCGTTGGGCCAGCAGCGCTTCCGCTTGCAGGCGGTCGGCCTGTTCGATCAGGCCGAGACGCTCGCGCCGGCGCTGGTAGCGCAGCAGCCGCTCGGCGCGGTGCACGCTGTCGGCGGCCAGTTTGCGGTCGGCTTCGTCGAGCGCGATGCTGAAATAGAGCTGAAGCGCCTTGCGCGCCAGCGCGCGGGCCGTCACTTGCCGCTGCATGTCCGCCGCCTGCGCATCGGCCAGCGCCGCGCGCAGGGTTTCATGGTAATCGGGATTGCCGGCGCCGCGCAGCAGCGGCTGCCGCACCGTGAGGTCGATCTGGTTGCGCCAGGACGGGTTGAAGCGGGTGAACAGATTCCGGCCGTTCAGGTAGGTTTGCAGGCCGCGGTTGTAATCGGCGTTCAGGGACACGGTTGTGCCGCTGGCCAGTGGCTTGATGATGTCGCCCTTGATCTGGAGCGTGCGGGAGGAAATCTGCGGGTTGAACGTGAAGTTGGAGGGCGTCTGGTCGTCGGCCGCCAATGCCTGCACCGACCAGGCCGGATCCAGTTTGCCCTGCGCGCCCGCGACGCCCGTGCGGGCGCTGGCGGCCTGGATGCGGCGCACGTCCATGTCCGGATGCCGGGCCAGCACCTGCCGGACGATGTCGGCCAGCGCGCCGGGCGCTTCCGCCGCATGAATCCCGTTCGGGTGGATCAGGGCGGCCAGGACGCAGACTGCGAGGCGCGGTGCCATCCGCATCCGCCGGCGCGCCGGGGAGCGGCGGAGATCAGGCGCGTTCGACAAACTCGCCGGTTTCCGTGTTCACCTTGATCTTTGTTCCCGGTTCGAGGTAGGGCGGCACCATGATGGATGCGCCGGTTTCCAGCTTGCCGGGCTTGTAGGATCCGGTGGCGGTCTGCCCTTTGATGGCGGCGTCGCATTCCACGACTTCCAGCACGACCGTTTGGGGCAGTTGCACGTTCAGCGGCCGCTCGCCGTGAAACTCGATGACGACCTCGGTTTCGGGCAGCAGGAAGTCGCGCACGCCTTCCATCAGTTCGTGTGCCAGCTCCACCTGTTCGTAGGTTTCCATGTCCATGAAGTGCCAGTTTCCACCGTCCTCGTAAAGAAACTGCATCGGGCGTTGGGAGAGTGTGATGCGCTCGACACGCTCGGTCGAGTTGAAACGCTTGTTTGTCTTGTTGCCGGTTTCGACGTTGCGCATCTCCACCTGCATGCAGGCCACACCCTTGCCGGGCGTGACGTGCTGTGTTTTCATCACGCGCCACAATGCGCCGTCCACCTCCAGAATCATTCCCTTGCGGATGCTGGTGGCATTGATTTGCATGGCGGACTCCTTTCGTTCGGGTCATGCGCCCCCGTTTCACGCGGGCAAGGGTGGGCGAACATAGCCATCGGGGCGAAAATCATCAAGGGGATGCGCGGTGAGGCTTTTGCAGGATGCGATGGACAGTTTCGTGCGGGCGTGCCGGAAGCGGGACTCCGGGGCAGGCGCCCTGGCCGAGGAATGCATGGACGCTCTGGCGGACTACTTGGTGCATTATTCCGACCTGTTCCAGGATGAGTTCGTGGAGGCCGAGGAGCCGGGCCTGGCGGATTGGGAGGAGGCGCTGGAGGCGCAGATGGCCGAACTGCTCGAGGGTGATACGGATGCGGAGGCGGAGCTTCACGGGCTGGAGCTGGCCCGGCTGGAGCCCGAGCACATGCGCGATTTCTTTGGATGGTATCTGCTGCGCGAGCTGGGCGACGATGCGACAGGCATCGAGGCCTGTGCGGACACGATGCGCGAGTGGCTGGATTTCGTGCGTGCGCGCGGCGGGATGGAGCAAGCCCGCTGGCTGGAATTTCTGGCCGTGGTGAACGACATGGCCGCGGAATGCGTGCGCACGGCCCGGGCGATGCGGTTGTTGTTTCATTATGTGCGTTTGGGCGGCGGGGTGTCGCCCCGCTTGCGGGGGCAGCGGTTCTCGCGTTTTGTGGAGGGGCACGCCCGCGTGTTGGCGCTGGACGAGCAGCATGCATGGCTGGGCTTCGACAGCCAGAGCGAGCGCATCGGCCCCGTGCCGGTGGCGCGCGAAATCGCGGGCCTGCTGCGGGAGGGCGATGTGCTGGATACGGAGCTGGGGTTGCGCGGTAACGTGTGGGTGATGGTGGACATCGGGCCGGTGTACCCGGCCAGCGTCTATGTCGAGGCCGAGGAGTTCGGTCCGCCAGGAAAGGTATCCTGAAGCCTGCTCACCCTTTGGGCAGGAACGATGCCGGATTCAGCGCCTTGCCGTAGCGGTGCACCTCGAAATGCAGGTGCGGCCCGGTGGAACGACCGCGGGAGCCGATGCGCCCGATGATCTGCCCGTCCTTCACTTCGTCGCCCACCTTGACTGCCAGGCTGGACATGTGCCCGTAGCGGGTTACATAGCCATAGCCGTGATCGATGTCGATCATGTAGCCAAAGCCCTGCATTTTGCCGGCAAAGGTCACAATACCGTGGCTGGCGGCCAGCACCGGCGCGCCGAAGCGGTTGGCGATGTCCACGCCCCGGTGCATCTCACGGCCGCCGGAAAACGGATCGATGCGCGGGCCGTAGCGGGAACTGATCCAGCCTCCCTCGGTGGGCCAAGCATGCGGGCGCGCGGCCTGCTCCGATCGCTGTCGTTCCAACAGCCAGTCGATGGCGGACAACTGGGCGTCCATGCGGGCGATTTGCGTGTTCAGGTGATCAAGCGCATCGGAAATGCCGGCAACCGGCGCGGGCGTGGTTGGTTGGCGGGGGCCGCCGACCGCTGGCGCAAGTCCGAAGTTGAACTCGGCGGGATCCAGCGCTGCGGTTTCCACCAAATGCGAGCCGAGCGCGTCCAGTCGCGCCAGCCGGGCCTGCATGGCGCCGATGTTCCGGGCATAGACCGCCAATTGCCTGCGGCTGGCTTCCAGACGCTCCCGCAGCGCCCGAACGCGCGATTGCTCGCGCGCCTGGACCATGGCCAGCTGCGTTTGCAGGGATTGGATGCGATCGGTGTCGCGGGTTTGGCTCCACAGGGCCCAGCCGCCCCATCCGCCGGCAGCCAGCAGCGCCAACAGCACGATTCCCGCGCAGATCAACGCCCGCGGTGTGACGCGCCAGGAGCGCATCTGCCCTTGCTCGGGCACCAGCATCAATGAAAACGGTTTCAAGCGGCGATAACCTCCCATCGTGGGGCGATTCCTACTG
>CAYVBG010000024.1:0-3791 GCA_964449205.1 uncultured Zetaproteobacteria bacterium
TCCAGTTTCTGGCCTGCTGTGGCAATGAGGCGCGGGTGATTTCCGGCGAGGCCAGGGGGGCCGTTGGTCGCGTGTTGGGGCATCATGGCGGTGTCGAGCATCTGATGCTTCAGTTCGACGACGATACGCTGGATGCGCTCACCTGCGACGACAAGTTTCTCGTGCGTGCCATCGGGCAGGGCCTGCGTCTGGTGGATCACCCCGAGGTGCATATCTACAATCTCGATCCCGGTCTGCTGGAGATGTGGGGGCTGCGCGAGCTGGACGACGGGCGCATCGAGGTGCCGGTTCATGTGATTGTGCCGGGGCATGCGATGGGTTCCGGCATTGGTGCGTTGTCGGTGACCACCGGCGATTACGATATCCTCTGCCACGATGAGAACACCGTGCGCGAACACGGCCTCGACAGGCTGCGTTTCGGCGATTTCGTGGCCGTGCTGGATCATGACAATCGCTATGGTCGCACCTACCGGCGGGGCGCGGTGACCGTGGGCGTGGTGGTGCATTCCGATTCTCCTTTGGCCGGGCATGGGCCGGGAATGATGACATTGATGAGCGCCACCGGCGGCAAGCTGGTGCCGCGCCTGGACGAGAACGCCAACATGGGGGCGTTGCTTGGCATCGGCCGCTTTGCGTAACACCCTGCCGGCGCTGATGCTGGCCTGCGCGTTCCCCGCCATCGGCGCGGCTGGCATCTGGCGCTGGACGGATGCCCAGGGGCGTGTGCATTTCTCCGATGTGCCCGCGCGCGGGGCGACGGAGCAGCGCGGTGGTCATGTCGGCGTGGTGCGCAATCCGGCCCACAATCTGGCTGCCTTGCGCCATGCGATTCCGTTTCGGGAGCAGGGCGGCGCCATGCAGGTGGACGGGTTTGTGAACGGCGTCGCCATGCCTTTCATCGTGGATACGGGGGCGAGCATCGTGGTGGTGCCCGAGGCGATGGCGCGTCGGGCCGGGTTGGCGCTTTCGGACGTGCCAACGGTGACGCTGCGCACCGCCAACGGCGAAGTGCATGCCCCGATGACGCGCCTCGGTCGATTGCGCTTGGGTGATCTGGAACTGAGGGATGTGCGCGCCGCAGTGTGGGATGTGAGCGGCGACGGACGGACAGGATTGCTGGGCATGAACGTGCTGGGCCGTTTTGTGATGAAGGTGGATCACGGACGGCGGACGTTGCTGCTGGAGCGCCGGTGAACGGAGACAATGGCGCGGGCCGGTTGCGCGCGGCCGTGATTCAGATGTGTTCGGGCGATGATGTGGATACGAACCTCGATCGCGCCCGGAGGTGGCTCGAACGGGCAGCGGCGGAGGGTGCGGATGTGGCGTTGCTGCCGGAAAACTTCGCGTTCATGGGCGAGGGCGGGCAGGCCCGCCTCGCCGTGGCCGAGCCCGAGACGGATTCCCGTGTCGTGCGCTTCCTGGCGGAAACGGCCCGCCGACTGGACATGGCGATCATGGGCGGCGGCGTGCCGCTGCGGCATCCGGACGGCCGGCGCGTGCGCAACGCCTGCCCCGCCTTGTCGCGGCAGGGCGCGCTGTTGGGCGTATATGACAAGATGCATTTGTTCGACGTGGATTTGCCGGAGGAATCGCATCGTGAATCGGAGACGACGGCAGCGGGTGATGCGCCGTTGGCGGTGCGGATCGGGAGCTGGCGGCTGGGGCTCTCCATCTGCTACGATCTCCGGTTCCCCGAGCTGTATCGCCGCTATGCGGGATGCGAGGCGGTGTGTGTGGCGGCGGCGTTCACCGTGCCGACCGGCGAGGCGCATTGGGAGACGCTGCTGCGTGCCCGTGCGGTGGAAAACCAATGCTTCGTGTTGGCCGCGGCCCAGTTCGGGGAGCATCCTGGCGGTCGGCGCACCTGGGGGCATTCGATGATTGTGGATCCGTGGGGAGAGATCGTGGCCGGTCCGTTGCGTGGCGAGGGCGTGGCATGGGCGGATTTGAGCATGGCGAGGCTGGCCTCGGTGCGGCAGGTGCTGCCGGCCCTGAAGCATCGGAGAACGATGTGAACGGCGGGCGGCCCGACCGGGCGCAATTGCGTGCTCACCGGGAAGTGTTTTGGGAAGCCTGGCGCAAGCACCGGGCCGACCTGCCGCTGAACGCGTTGGAGGTGCGCATTGCGCGGGTGATTGCGATGCATCCCGAATATCATTGCCTGTTCGATGATCGCGAGGCATTTCTGGATCGTGATGTGCATGTGGACGACGGCGTGAACCCGTATCTTCACCTGTCGCTGCATCTGGCGCTGGAGGAGCAGATCGCCATCCGCCAGCCGCCGGAGGTGGCGCGGGCGCTGGAGCATTTGATGACCCGTCGGCGCATGGACAGGCACGCGGCGTTGCATTGCCTGCTGGATGTGCTGGCCGAGACGGTGTATCACGCCCAGCGTGCGGGCGGTCAGCCGGACGTCGCCGCCTACGCGCTTGGGCTCAGGGGTTTGATGCGGTCATGAGACAGCTGCTGATCACGCTTCTGTTTTTCTTCTGGCCGGTGCTGCTGATGTTTGTGCTTCGTTATGCGGCGCTGTTGCTTCGCCTGTGGCTGGCCTGGCGGCGTTCAAGGCCCGACGTGATCGATGTGACGCCGGATGTGCCGGCGCGCCCCTCGCCATGGTTCGTGGCGTTGGCCGTGGGCGTGGGGCTGGTCACGGCGGCGCTGGCCTGGCATCGGTTGAACGAGCCGCCGGCCGGTGATCGGGTTTATGTTCCGGCGCATCTGGACGATCAGGGGCGTCTTGTCCCCGGCCATTTCAGGGGGAAGGAAGAGGCAACTCGGCGATGAATCGGGTGTGGGGCGTTTCAGCGTTCGAAGATCTGGGTCTTGTCGAAATCGTCGTTCGGGGTTTTCGGTTTCTCGCGGATGCTCGTGCCGCATTTGGGGCATTCGTAAACGGGTTGGCGTTCGTCTTCAAAGATGTGCCCGCATCGCGGACAAGTGACCCGGATCTTGCTCATGCGCCCTCCTTTGGCGTGCGCGATGCGCGCGCACGCCCGCTGCATCCGGCATTGAAGCAAGCATGATGCGGGAAAGCAAGCTGTTGGACGCCATCACGCGCCAGGAAGCCGTGTCGTGGTTGCGTGATGGCGCGCTGTTGCTGGCCGCCACGGCGGATCTGGCGGCGGACTGGCGGCGACGCGCGATGCCGGAGAACCGGAAGGCGGCGACCGCCCCCCGCGTGCGCACATGGCGCGAGTGGCTGCGCGAGATGGCCGGATGGATGCCTGCGTCCACGCCGTTGACCCGGTTGCAGGAGTTGGGCTTGTGGGAGCGGGTGATTGCCGCCGATACCGCTTCGCCGCATGCGCGTGCATTGGCGCGTCAGGCCATGCAGGGCTATCGGTTGGTGCGGGAATACGGACTGCGGGCGGAGGAGTTGGCCGGCTTCGGCGAGGATGCGGCCGCCTTTTCCCGCTGGATACGGGCGGTGCGCGCCGCCGTGCGCGGCTTGCCGGGTGACCGAACGCTGGAGGCGGATGCATGGGCGCGCATGCCCGGGCAGTGGCGGGAGGAGGGGACGATTCCCGGCTTGGCGGGGCGTGTGCTGGTGGACGGATTCGAACGCTTGTCTCCCCTGCAACAGGCGATGCTGGAGGCGTTGCAGGCGCGCGGGCTGGAGGTGGCCTGTGTGAGGGCGACGGAACGTTGCCGGAAGGCGCGGTTGGTTCCGTGCGCCGACGATGCGGAAGAATGCCGTCATGTGGCCGCCCGCGTGCGGCAGCTCCTGAATGTGTCGCCGGAGGCCCGGATTCTGGTGCTGACCACGGAGGTCGTGAAGCCGGAGCTGC
>CAYVBG010000024.1:3891-13150 GCA_964449205.1 uncultured Zetaproteobacteria bacterium
TCGCCGGAGGCCCGGATTCTGGTGCTGACCACGGAGGTCGTGAAGCCGGAGCTGCTGTGCATGGCACTGGACGAGGCGCTGGCGCCGGATCTGCTCGCCGATCCCGCGCGGAATACGCAGGCCGTGGCGACAGGGGGACGGCCGCTGGATGAATGGCCGTTGCCGGCGCAGGCCTTGCACCTGTTTTCGCTGGCCGGGATGCGCGTCGTGCCGCTGGAAGCGTTGTCTCCCTTGTTGCTGTCGCCCTGGCTGCGCGGCGCGGAGATCGAGGGTGACAAACGCGCCGTGTGGGATGCCGGGTTGCGCGCGGAAAACCGCTATCGGATCTCGCTGCGGGCGGCGGCCCGGCATGCGCGCGGGCAGGGCATGCCGAGGTTGGCGGATGTGCTGGAGCAACTGGCCGCGTGGCGTTCGGGCCGGGCGCCGATGGGCGAATGGACGCGGCGTGCGCATGCGTTGCTTCTGGATGCGGGGCTGCTGCGCGCATCGGCGCCCGATGCAACAGTAACGGCGGATGAGGCGCGACAGATGAACGCCCTGCGCGACGCCGTGTTGTCCTTGGCGGAGCTGGATGCAGTGATGCCGCCGGAAGATCAGGCGGAATTCGTGGCCCGGGTGCGCGCGACCTGCCATGAAGCGCGGCTTGCGCTGCCGCCGCGATTTGGCCGGGTGCGCGTATTGCCGTTGGCGCAAGCGGCGGGTCTGGAAGCCGATGTCGTGTTGCTGGCGGGCATGGACGAGACGGCGGTTCCCGGCGCGGCGGCGCCGCATCCGCTGATTCCCCCGCCGTTGGCCCGCCGTTGCGGGATGCCGGGGTGCGACGGTGCGCGCGTGCGCGAAACCGCAGTCTGGCTGTGGGAACAGGTGAGAGCCATGGCGCCGGTGGTGGAATGCAGCTATGCCCGTCAGCGCGACGGCGTGGCGCTGGGGCCGTCACCTTTGGTCGCCGGCCTGCCTGTCGGAGAGCCCTTGGCGTTGGAAGCCCGTGCGTCCGCGCCGGCGCCGGACATGTTTGAGGATGCGCCTCCGGTGCCGTTGGGCGATGATGAACGCGCCAGTGGCGGCGCGGCGTTGCTGCGCGATCAATCGGCCTGCCCGTTTCGCGCCTTTGTGCGCCGGCGTCTGGGTGTGGAATCGTGGCGGGAGGCGGCGCCCGGCATGGCGGCGTCCGATCGTGGCAGTCTGGTTCACCGGGCGCTGGATCATTTCTGGCAGGGGGTGGAGAGTCAGTCCCGGTTGCGGGCGATGAGCGGGGAAGAACAGGCGAAGGCGGTGGACGACGCCGTGCGCGCGGCGTGGGAGGTGGCCGCGCCGCCGCTGGATGCGACACTGGCGCGCGTGGAGCAGACCCGGATGCGGCGCTTGCTTCGGGCATGGATCAGGCTGGAAGCGGAGCGCCCGCCATTCCGCGTGGTGGAGCGCGAGGCCAGGCATGCGCTTGCCCTGCCGGCATCGGGTGCGGACGCGGGCCGGATGGCCCTGTCGTTGCGCGTGGATCGGGTGGACGAGGATGCCGGGGGGCGACGCATTGTGCTGGATTACAAAACCGGCCGCAGGCAGTCCGCCAAGGGATGGACGGGCGAACGGCCGGCCGAGCCGCAGTTGCCGCTGTATGCCCTGGCGCTGCAACCGGAGGCGGTGGCCTTCGCCCATGTGCGCAGCGGTGAGATGGGTTTTGACGGTCTGGGGGCTGCCGACATGGGCATCAGGGGCGTGCGGGCATGCAATGCGGACGACGGCGGGGATTGGCAGACGCGGATGCGGGAATGGCGGCGGGCGCTGGATGCGCTGGCGCGCGAGTTCATCGAGGGGCGCTGCGAAGTCGCGCCGCGTGATGCCGACGCATGCCGGCATTGCGGGCTGGAGGCCGTCTGCCGCATCGGGGAGCGCGGGGCGTGAGCGAGGCGGTCCGCCGGAGGGTGATTCGGCCCGATGCCTCGTTTTTGGTGCAGGCGCCGGCGGGCGCCGGCAAGACGGAGCTGCTGACGCGGCGCGTGCTGGCGTTGCTTGCTTGCGTGAATGAGCCGGAGGAGATTCTGGCCATCACCTTCACCCGCAAGGCGGCTGCCGAGATGCGGGCGCGCGTGCATCAGGCGCTGGTGATGGACACGCCATGCGATGGCAACCCCCATGCCCTGGCCGGCCAGGAACTGGCGCGGGCGGCGCGGGCGCGCTCGCGCCAGCGGGGATGGCGGCTGGAGGAGCATCCCGCCCGCCTGCGGGTGATGACGCTGGATGCGCTGGCGGCCGGTCTGGCGCGGCAGATGCCGCTTTCTTCGGGTTTGGGCGCGACGCCCGCGCCGCTGGAGGATGCACGCCCGGAGTACCGGCGCGCGGCGGAGGCGGCGCTGGATGCGGCGTTGCACGATGCGGAACTGACCGATGATGCGGCGCGGCTGTTGCTGCATCTGGACAATCAGACGGAACAGCTTCTGAAGCTGATCGCGGCCATGCTGGAGCGACGCGAGAACTGGCTGCCGTGGATCGCTCGCCACGGACGGGACATGGACGTATTGCGCGGCATGCTGGAGCGCAATCTGGCGGCGGTGATGCGGGCGCGACTGGCGGCCGCCGATGCGCGCATCCCGGATGCAATCCGGCGCGAGCTTCCGGGGCTGATTCGGTTTGCCGGCGAGACGCTGGGCGATGCGGAGCTTGCGGCGTTCGCGGGCTGGCCCGCGCCCGAACCGGAGATGTTGCCCGACTGGCGGCGGGCGGCCGGGATGTTGTTGACGGCCGGCGGCGAGCTGCGCAAGCCCGGAGGGGTCAACCGGAACATGGGGTTTCCGCCCGAGTGCCGGGATGAAAAGGCGCGCATGAAACACATCCTGGAGGCGGCGGCCGATGCGCCCGGTCTTGCGGCGGCGTTGCAGGCGGTGCGGCGCTTGCCGGACGAGCCGAGGTTTGACGACGCTCAGTGGCGTGTGGCACAGGCGCTGCTGCGCCTCTTGCCGTTGGCGAATGCGGAGTTGGAGAGGCGATTCGCGGTGCGTGGAGCGATGGATTTCACCGGCATTGCGCTGGGGGCGCTGGCGGCGCTCAGCGACGACATGGGCCGGCCCACCGATGTGTTGTTGCGGCTCGACGACCGGATTCGTCATGTGCTGGTGGACGAGTTTCAGGACACCTCGGAACTGCAGGTGCGTCTGCTGCGTTGCCTGACGGCCGGTTGGGAGCCCGGCGACGGGCGGACGCTGTTTCTGGTGGGCGATCCGATGCAGTCCATCTACCGCTTCCGCAAGGCCGAGGTGGGTCTGTTCTTGCGCGCGGCGGCGGGCGGGGCGGGGTTGCCGCCGCTGCGCACGGAGCGGCTGGAGCGGAACTTTCGTTCCACCCCCGCGGTGGTGGAATGGGTGAACAACGCCTTCGGAGCCCTGTTTCCGGATTGCGAGGATGCCGTGCATGGGGCGATTCCCCTGGCGCGCGCGCGGGCGCATCGCGGCGGGAATGGCGGGGTATGGCTGCATGTGGGCGAGGAGCGTGATGACGCGCGTGAGGCGGCGCGGGTGGTCGAGCTGGTGCAAGCGGCGCGCGAGGCTGGCCGTCGTGTCGGCATTTTGGGGCGGACGCGCAAGCATCTTCGGGAAACGGTGCGTGCGCTGACGCAGGCCGGCGTGCCGTTTCGCGCCGTGGATGTGTTGCCGCTGGCGGATGCGCCCGAGGTGCGCGCATTGCGGGCGTTGGCGCGGGCCTTGCTGCATCCGGCGGATGCGGAATCGTGGCTGGGGGTGCTGCGCATGCCGGTCTGCGCGCTGGATACGCGCGACTTGTGGCGTTTGATGCGTGGCCCGGGCGACACCGTTTGGGCTCGGCTGAACGATGAGGCCACGCTGGCGCGGCTGCAGGATGCGGCACGGGCGAGGTTTGCGCGCGACGCGCTGGCGCCATGCGTGGCCGCATCCGGCCGGACGCCGGTGCGCGACCTGGTCGGGGCGGCATGGCGCAGATTGGGCATGGACGCGCTGCTCGATGATACGGCGCGGGTGAACGCCGGGCGCATGCTGGATTTGCTGGCGCGGGTGGAGGCGGAGAGCGGCGTGACGGGCACCCTGTCGCTGGCGCGCCTCGATGAATGCCTGGACAAGCTGTATGCGGCGCCGGATGCGCGCCCGGAAGCGCTGAATGTGGAAGTGTTGACCATGCACGGCGCGAAGGGGCTGCAATGGGACACGGTGATTCTGCCCGGGCTGGGCCGCGCGGAGGGCAACAGCGGCATGCCGTCGTTGCTGGCGTTCACCGAAACGGTGGTGGACGGTGAGACGGGATTGCTGCTCGCGCCGCGCGCGCCAACGCGCGAACGCGACGCCGTGTACGATTTGGTGCGCGGCATCGAGAACGAAAAGGAGCGCCTGGAAGATGCGCGGCTGTTGTATGTGGCGTGCACCCGCGCCGAGCGCGAGCTGCATTTGCTGGGGCATGTGAGCGGAAAGACGGGACGGGCGGAGGCCGGTTCGTTTTTGGCCATGCTGTATCAGGCCGGCGGCGAGACGGTGTTTGGCGCGGAGATCCGTCCGCTGCCGGCGGCGCGGAGCGAGGAGGAGCAAGCGCCGCGTCGGCCCATCACGCGGCTGGCGCATCTGCCCGCCCTGCCGCCCCTCGCGGCAGGACAGGAGACGGAGGCGCCGGCCGCCTATGCCTGGGCGGGTTTCGAGGCCGCGCCGGTGGGCAATGCCGTGCATGCGGCGTTGGAGCTGGTCGGTCGCACGGGCATCGAGCAGTGGACGGAGCAGGAGAGCGACGCTCTGTGGGAGCGCATGCGGCGCTGGCTGCTGGCGGAGGGTTTGAGCGGCGAGACGCTGGAAACGGCATGGGCGCGTGCCGTTGCGGCGCTGCGGCGCGCGCTGGAGAGCGAGCGCGGCCGGTGGGTGCTGTCGGGCGCGCATCGGGATGCGCATTGCGAGTGGGAGATCTGCACGCGCGAGGCGGGCGGGGGCGTGACGCGGCATGTGATCGACCGGGCCTTCGTGGCCGATGGCGTGCGCTGGATTATCGACTACAAGACCGCCACGCACGAAGGCGGCGATCTTGATCGTTTTCTGGACGAAGAGGCGCGGCGGCATGCGCCGCAGCTGATGCGCTATGCGCGGGCGCTTCGCCTGCTGGCGCCGGATGTGCCGGTGCGCGCCGCACTGTATTTTCCGATGCTGGATGCCTGGCGGGAGGTGCAAACCGGGCAGGAATGAGGACTTCGTAACAAGCCATCATCGCGCCTGGGGACGGCTGTTTTACGACTTCATCAGAGATGATAAAGCGGAAGGCGGGGGAGATGCGGCGGGTGTCAGGGCCGGAAGGCGCGCGCCGCCAGACGGGCGGCCAGCGCGCGCGGGGTCAGGGTCTGAAGCAGATGCAACAGCTTGTGGCGCGCTCCGGGCGCGCGGCATCCGCCGCCGCGATCCAGCATGCGCAAGGCGCAATCCACCACCCGGGACGGCGGTTCGCGGAAGAAGTCGCCGGTTTTCTCCGGCATGCCGGAAACGGCGCGGAAACCGGTGGGCGAGGGGCCGGGAATCAGGGTGACGATGGTGACGCGTCCGCGCGCCTCGGCCCGCAAGGCCTCGCTCCACGCGGTCAGGCCGGCCTTGGCGGCGCCATAGGACGACAGATACGGCATCGGGCTTTCCCCGGCCAGCGAGGATACATTGATGATGAAGCCGCGTTGTTCCGCGATGTGAGGCCAGAGCGCGTGCGCAAGCCGCACCGGAGCCAGCAGGTCGGCGGTCAGCACCGAGGCGTGATCGCGCGCGGCCACGTCGCTGAACGCGCCCCAACGGCCGAAGCCCGCGTTGTTCACCAGACCCGTCACCGGCATCGCCGTGGCCTGGCGGATCAGCGCCTCGCATCCTTCGCCGGTGGCCAGATCGGCCAGAACCATGCAATGACGCGCGGGATGGCGGAGCGAATCCCGCAGCGCGCCCAGCCGGCGTTCGTCGCGACCGTGCAGCAACAGCGCGTGCCCGCGCGCTTCCAGACGCCGCGCGAATTCGCGTCCGAACCCGCCGCTGGCGCCGGTGACGATCACCCGGCCGGCGGCGTTCATATCGGGCGGACGGGAACCATGCGGCGCTGCCGGCGCGCGAAGGCGCACACCTCGTGAATGCCGCATTCCAAGAGCAGTTGCAGGCAGTCGTCCATCGCATGGCCGACGTCTTCGGGGCGGTGGGCGTCCGAGCCGAAGGCGAACGGGATGCCGAGTTCGGCGGCGCGGCGGATGATGCGCGGATGGGGATAGATTTCGCCCACCGGTTTGCGCAGGCCGGCCGAGCTGATTTCCAGCGCGCAGCCGGCGCGCTTCACCGCTTGCAGCATCGCTTCCATCGCGTCGGCCACGCGCGGATTGTTTCGGGGCGGGCGATGGCCGAATTTCTTGATCAGGTCGGGGTGGCCGATGATGTCGAACAGCCCGGTCTCCGCCGAGCGCGCGACCAGCGCGAAATAGTCGCACCAGGCCTGTTCCAGATCGCGGCCGTCCCATTCGCGCAGCTTGTCGGGGTTGTCGAAATCCCAGCCCTCGATGTAGTGCACCGAGCCGATGACATAGTCCCAGTCGCGGGACGCGATCATATCGGCCACCGCGGCTTCGCTGCCGGGCCGGTAGTCCGCCTCCAGCCCCAGGCGGATCTCCAGCCGGCCAGCGAAGGCCTGGCGCGCGGCCAGCACTTCGTCGCGGTAGTCGTCCAGTTCGGCCATGTCCATACGCCAGTCGTCCTCAAAGCCCGGCGGCATCGGTGCGTGGTCGGAGATGCCGATTTCGGTCAATCCGGCGGCCAGCGCCGCCTCCGCATAGCTGGTGACATCGCCTTGCGCGTGGTGGCAGCGCGGGGTGTGCATGTGATAATCGGGAACCGGTGTGAAACGTCGTGTCATGGGTTTCCTCCCTCGGGGTGGAATGCGACCGGTGAGGCGCCGCCTTGCAGGTCGGGCGTTGCATGCACGCGGCCGGCGGCGTCCACCAGCACGGCCCGCATGCCGTTTTGTCGGATGAGCGGCAGTCCCTCGGCCCCCAGCACGAACAGCGCCGTGCTCCACGCATCCGCCCGCGTGGCGTCGGATGCGATGACGGTGGCGCTCATGGCCCGGCGGGCGGGCTGGCCGGTGCTCGGGTCGAGGATATGATGCCAGCGTTTGCCGTGCCAGATGAAGAAGCGTTCGTAGTCGCCGGAGGTGACGATGGCGATGTCGCCCTGCGCCTCAAGCCAGCCCAGCACCGTGGTTTTCCGGCGCGGGTGGCGGATGCCGATGCGCCAGGGTTTGCCGTGATGGCTGCCGATCAGGCGCATGTCGCCGCCCGCGTCCACGATGGCATGGCGGACGCCATGCTGCCGCAGCACGGCGATGGCGCGGTCGATGGCGTAGCCCTTGGCGATGCCGCCGAAATCCAGTTGCGTGGATGCATGTTGCCGAACCCAGCCTTGCGGCGTGCGTGCCAGCAGATGCCAGTCCGCGCCCTGCATGGCCCGGGTCAGCGCGCGGGCGGGCGGCGGCGCATGCGGCGCATCGGGCAAGGAGAAGCCCCACAGCAGGTCGGGCGCGCCCAAGGTGGGTGAGAACGCGCCGCCGCTGGCGCGGGCGATGGCGAGCGAGGTTTGCAGCAGCGCGTCCACCTCGGCGGGCAGGGGCATGGGACGCCCGGGCGGCTGATGGTTGAATGCCTTGACGGCGTTGGGCGTGTCGCCGTAGATGGTGAAGGTGTTCTGGATGCGCTGCATTTCATCGGCGGCCGCCTTGATGGCCGCCAGCGCCTGTTGCCTGGGCGTGTCGCTCACCGTGAACGTGACCAGCGTGCCCATGATGAAGCGCGACTCCCGCACATCCTCCGGCGCGGATGTGCAGGCCGCGAGCAGCAGCGCGGCGGCCAGCCCGGCCCGGCGGAGGCGGCGGAGAAATGGCAAGAGATTCAGACGGGGCAAGGGATTCAGACAGCGGCGAGCCGGCCATGCGTGGCGCGGATAATGCGATTGTCCGCATCCACATAGACCAGCGTCGGGTGAAACGTTTCCGCCTCCGCCTCGCTCATCGTCGCATAGGTGCAGATGATCACGAGGTCGCCGGGCCGTGCCTTGTGCGCGGCGGCGCCGTTCATGCCGATGGTTCCCGAGCCGCGCGCGGCCGGGATGGCATAGGTGGTGAAGCGTTCGCCGTTGGCCAGATTGTAGATGTGCAGTTGCTCGAAGGGGCGGATGGCCGCCGCCTCCAGCAGTTCGGCGTCGATGGCGCAGGAGCCTTCGTAGTCCGGCTCGGCGTGCGTGACCGTGGCGCGGTGCAGCTTGGATTTCAGCATCGTGATGTTCATGGGGTCTCCGTTGGCGCTGGCGGCAGCGCGATGTTGTCGATCAACCGCGCGTGGCCGATGCGCGCGGCCGCGAATGCGCGGGCCTTGCCGTTGCGCACATGGGCCAGCGGTTGCAGGGTGCATTCATCCCGGATCTCCAGATATTCCGGCTCGATGGCTGCATCGGTCAGCGTTTCGCGCCCGATACGGATGAGCGCCGGACATTCGGCC
The DNA here is from genome assembly GCA_964449205.1 of uncultured Zetaproteobacteria bacterium. Taxonomy (GTDB): domain Bacteria; phylum Pseudomonadota; class Zetaproteobacteria; order Mariprofundales; family Mariprofundaceae; genus JALVTX01. Next base: position 12,392 of record CAYVBG010000024.1, read on the forward strand.
TCGCCATCCGCGACCGCCTCGCGCATTCGGGACAGGGCCGCAAACAGCGCGGCGGCGCGGCGGCGTTCGTCCGGCGCGAGGTAGCGGTTGCGGCTGCTCATGGCCAGGCCGTCGGCCTCACGCACGGTCGGGCGCGAAACAATGTTCACGGGCAGATTCAGGTCCCGCGTCATGCGCCGGATGATGACCAGCTGCTGCCAGTCCTTTTCGCCAAACACGGCGATGTCGGGCCGCGCGAGGTTCAGCAGTTTGGCCACCACGGTGGCCACGCCGTCGAAGTGGCCGGGACGGGTTTTGCCGCACAGGCAGCCGGCCAGCGATGCGTCCACGGTGAGCGACACGCGCGGCGGGCCGTCGGGATAGAGATTGTCGGGGTGAAAGAGGGTGTCCGCGCCCGCCTGTTCGCACAAGCGCGCGTCGCGCCCGAAATCGCGGGGATAGGCGGCGAAGTCCTCGTCGGGGCCGAACTGGAGCGGATTGACATAGATGCTGACCATCACATGGTCGGCTTGTTTGCGCGCCGCCCGGATCAGGCTCAGGTGGCCTTCGTGCAGGCAGCCCATCGTTGGCACCAGCGCCACGCGCCCGCGCATGGCGCTCCGTGTCGCCCGCAAGGCCTCGGGTTCGCGAATGACATGCATGGGCTTACGATGGGAAGCGGCCGTTGCGCACGTCCGCGGCCCAGCGCTCCAGGGCGCGGACAACACGCTCGCCGAGCTGTTCATACGCCGGCGCGAACGGAGGGTTGTGCGGCGACAG
>CAYVBG010000025.1:0-12753 GCA_964449205.1 uncultured Zetaproteobacteria bacterium
CAGGTGCATCAAAAAAGGGGAAGCGGCTGCCGCTTCCCCTTGCGTTGACTGGTGCCGAAGGCCGGAGTCGAACCGGCACGGGCAAAGCCCACCACCCCCTCAAGATGGCGTGTCTACCAATTCCACCACTTCGGCATCGGACCGGATGCGCGGTCCGGTCAGTTGGCGGCCGGCAATCGGTCGCCGGCGGGTTTGCCGGGTTTGCCCGACGGCTGTTTCAGCTTCGATGGGTCGAAACCGTTGCCCGTAGCGTCTGGCAATGCCGGCGCTTGCCGCGCGGGCTGGCCCTGCACGGCTTTTTCCACCACCGATCCAGCCTGTTGCTGCGAGAAGAAGGCCAGCGTCAGGCTGGTCAGCATGAACAATGCCGCCAGCGCGCCGGTGAGCTTGCCCAGAAACGAACCGGAACCGCGACTGCCAAACAGTGTCTGCGCGCCGCCACCACCGAAGGAGACGCCCATGTCCGCCCCCTGGCCGCGCTGGATCAGCACCACGCCAATCAGGCCGATGGCCACCAGAATATGAATGCTTGTCACCAGTGTGTGCATGTCACGCTCCCGCCGCCGCGCGCGCGGCCGCCGCGATGATTTGATTGAACGACTCTGCCTTCAGGCTTGCGCCGCCCACCAGAGCGCCATCCACGCCCGGGCAAGCCATCAGCGCCTCGGCGTTTTCCGGCTTGACCGATCCGCCATACAGCACGCGACAGTCGCACCCCAGCCGGCCCAGCTCGTCATGCACGAAGGCATGTGTTTCTGTCACCTGCTCCGGCGTGGCGGTCCGGCCCGTGCCGATGGCCCAGACCGGTTCGTAGGCAACCGTCAGCGGCGCTCCCTCGGGCGCGTCCCGCAGTACCGAGAGGTGATCGGCCAGCACATCGTTGGTCTTGCCGGCCTCGCGTTCTTCCAGGTGCTCGCCAATGCACAGAATCGGTTCCAGCCCGGTCTCCCAAGCGGCCTTCAGCTTGCGCAGGATCACCGGATTTGATTCGCCGATGATGTCTCGCCGCTCGGAATGGCCGAGAATCACATAGTGGCAGCCGGCGTCGCGCAGCATCATGGCGCTGATGCTGCCGGTGAACGCGCCGGACTTTTCGAAATACACGCTTTGCGCGCCCAGCGCCACGCCTTTTTGCCGCAGCGGTTCGGCCATCGGGTGCAGCAGTGTGAATGGAGGCATCAACGCCACCTCAATGTGATCGGGCGCCGGATTTTCCGCCAGCCCTTCGATGAACTGGCGCGCATCCTCCAGCAGGCCATTCATCTTCCAGTTGCCGGCAATGAGCATGCGCCTGCGGCGAGGGTGCGATGCGGAATGTTCCACGGTTGCCTCCTTGATGGTTTGCAAAACAACGGAAAAGGTCGGGGATTGTAGAAAATCACGCAGACAAGGCAAGGAAAATCGGCGAACAGGCCTCGCGGGAACGGCGCGGCGCGGGTATGTTTGGCCGCATGACGCATGCCAGAGCCAAGAAGTCGCTGGGCCAGCATTTCCTTGTCGATGCCAGCGCCATCCGGCGGATCGCGGAGGCCGTGCCGTGTGGCGCGCGCGTGTTGGAGATTGGCCCCGGTCGGGGCGCCCTGACCCGGCCATTGCTGGAGCGGGCGTCCGCGCTGGCGCTGATCGAGAAAGACGATGCGTTGGCCGCCTTCTGGCGTGAGCATGCCGGTGATCGGTTGACGGTCTGGCATGCGGATGTGCTGGAGATATTGGATGAAGCGGTGGCGCGATTTCGTCCGGACTGGATTGTGGGCAACCTGCCCTACAACATCAGCGGGCCATTGTCCGCGATGCTGTTTGCCCATCGCGTTGCCGGCGGCATGGCGCTGATGTATCAGCGGGAGATGGGCGAACGGATTCTGGCCGGGCCCGGCGTGCGCGCACGCGGCGGGCTGTCCGTGCTGGCGCGTTATCATTATGCGCCAGTCCGTCTGCTGACGTTGCCGCCGGGCGCGTTCTCGCCGCCGCCCAAGGTGCATTCGGCGGTGGTGCTGCTGACACCGCACGGGCATGCGCCGACATGCGGCTATGGGGCGCTTCAGCGTGCGGTAAGGCTTGGATTTGCGCACCGGCGCAAGACTCTGGCGAACAATTTTCGCGGCTTGCTTGCTGCGGATGACTGGCGCGGGCTTGGCGTGGATGCAGGCCTGCGCCCCGAACAGTTGGACGACGAATCATGGGCGCGATTGGCCGCATGGCTGGAGGCGGCCGGCATCTGACCCGCCCTGGACACGGAATCCGTCGGTCAGCCGCCTGTCGCGCGGGTGGCGGATTCGATGTCGTTCTTCAGGCGCTCCAGCAAAACAGTTCGCGGCGTGCGACGGACTTCCTCGGCCGGGATAAAGGGCAGAAAACGGAAAGTGACCGTGCCGGGGCGCTTGATAAAGCTCCGCTTGGGCCAGACCACGCCCGCATTGTGCGCCAGAGGGAGGATGCCGACGCCCGCCTGATGCGCCAACACCACCCCGCTGGCCTGATATTCGCCGGTCTGCCCCGGCGGCATCCGCTCTCCCTCCGGAAAGATCACCACCCAGCGCCCTTGGCGCAGGAAACGCTTGCCCTGTTCCAGCACCTGCTTCAGCGCCTGGCGCGGCGAGGCGCGCGAGATGGCGATTTCGTTCAGCGCCCGCAGGGCCCAACCGAAGATCGGAATCTGAAACAATTCGCGCTTCAGCACCCAAACAAATGGCGGAACCAATACCGGCATGGCGATGGTTTCCAGCGCTGTCTGGTGTTTGGCCATCACCACGCAGGGGGTATCGGGCAGGTGTTCGCGCCCTTCCACCACCAGCCGGATGCCGCAGATCCAGCGCAGCAGAAACAGTGTCGCTCGGCTCCATGCCCGTGCCCAGAGCCACGCGGCGCGAAACCCGAATGGCCGGAAGGCCAGCACCAGCACCGAGAACACCGGCGTGATGGCGAAGAACAGCAGGTTGAAGATCGTCGAGCGCAGAATCAGCACGCAACCCTCCCTTGGGCGCCACTGTTTTGGGCCAACAATGCCTCCACGGCATGCGCGAGGTCGGGGAATGCGGCGATGGCGGGGGCAAGCCGGCGCGCCCGCGCCAGAATCGCCGCCGCATCGCCATAGCCGCTTTGCACCAGCCAGGCCGGCACGCCGGCGGCCAGCGCGGCCTGCACATCGCGCAGCGAATCGCCGATCATCAGCGCACAGGCCGGCGCATCGGCCAGCCCCAGCGCATCCAGGCATTCGCGGATCAGGCCCGGTTTCGGCTTGCGGCAGTCGCAGCCGTCCTCCGGCGCATGCGGGCAGATGGCGACATGCGCAATCCGCCCGCCCGCCGCTTCGATTTCATGCATCATCTTGTCCATGATGACATCGAATGTGGCGCGATCGACCATGCCCCGGCCCAGCGCGGACTGGTTGCTGGCGATGGCCACGGGGATGCCGGCGGCGTTCAGCCGCGCGATGGCCGCCAGACTGCCCGGAATCGCCCGCCACTGGTCGGGCGCGAGGATGTAGTCCGGCGAATCGAAATTGATGACGCCGTCGCGGTCGAGAATCACGGCCTTGGGCAACATGCGGTGAACGGTAGGCGGGAGGCGGTGAAAAGAAAAGGGCGGCCCGCAGGCCGCCCGAGGCGGGAAACAAGGCCCCGCATTCAGCCGAAGATCGGGAAATGCGCCGAGGCGGCCATGAAGAACAGCATCGGAATCGAGAGAATCGTGTTCGTCCGGCTGGCGATGAGCGCGCGCTTGCCCAGCGCGGCTTTTTCGTCTGCCGAGGCGCCCGGCGTGATGCCCAGAATCTTCTTCTGCGCCGGCCAGATGATGAACCAGACATTGAACCACATGATCGCGCCGAACGCCGCGCCGATCATGATGTCCACGCTGATGTGCCCGCCATCGCGCATCAGGCCGTGCAGCAGCACCAGGCCGAAGACGAAGGTGAGCATCGCGCCCCAGCGGAACCACCACAGCACGCGGCGCACGATGCTGCCCTCCTTGGTCAGCTCGGCCTTGGTATCGGCGGACAGCCCGGCGAACACCGGCACATGGCAGAAGTTCAGATAATACAACAGGCCGATCCAGGTGATGCCGGCCAGGAAATGCCCCCAGCGGGCCAGCGCGAACACATCGAGCGCATCGCCGCCGCCGCGCGCGATGCCCGCGCCGATGAGCGCGATCGCCAGCGCGAAGCCGGCGCCGATGGCGGCTTTGTGATTGGTGAAGATCGTCATGACATGCTCCTTGGATGCAGTATCCGGATACTTGCCAGTCTAGGCCAACGGAGGGACAATGTGAACCCGACTGGAATCAGGGGTTTTTCGCAACGCTGTGGCAGACAAGGAAAAAGCCGCCCGCAGGCGGCTTTGAGACAACGAGGCGTTTGTGTTATTCGGTCGAGCAGGACAGCTCTTCCTCAATCTTGCCGGACTCCACTTCCTCGATGATTTTCTGGTAATGCTCGTTGATCGGGCAACCGCAGCTGTGTTGGCTGGTTGCGTGCAGTCTGGCCTGCTCGATGTGCCACTGAGCCACTTTCAGATGTTGATCGACATTCATGTTGCTACCCCTGTTGGTTGAGTTGGGAATGCCTCGCCTGCATCGGGCGGGGGCCGGCAAGCCTAGCAGATTTGCCGGGCGCCGATAACCATTGCGCGAATGGGCGTCGCGGCAGGGATGGCTGCGCGGGGCGCAAAGGAAAGCTTGCATTGTCGGCCCCTTTGCGCGGACACTTGCCCGCAGGCCCGCATTCCGGTTGCATTTCAGTGGGTGGGGTTTACATCGGTCAAGGGGGCGTGACATGGCTGGCAGCGACAGGGTGCGTTGGAGGCCGGGCAAGAAGGATGTCGTCTTTGCGGCGGTGGTGGTGGCCGTGATCGTGGCGTTGTCCTTGGGTACGGGCAAGCGCATCACAAAGCCGGTGCCGAACGACGATGTGCACATTCACGCGACCAAGCGCGCGACCTGTATGCGCTGCCATGGTCAGGACGGCGTGAAGCCCCGCCCGAAAGCGCACCATGCGCCGGACGATCAATGTTTTCTCTGCCATCGACAGCCGAAGGGCTGGCGGGGTGTCGTGCGATGACGATGGTAGGCATCAGCATCAAGCCGGGAGATGCGCGCGCCCGTGCGCTGGCGCTTGAGTTGTGCGACTGGTTGGAGGCACGCGGGCATCAACCGTTGCTGGATCATACCCTGGCCGACGATGCCGGCGATCGCGCTTGCGCGCCGCTGGAGGAGTTGGCCCGGCGTGTGGAATTGATGGTGGTGTTGGGCGGCGACGGCACGCTGCTGCATGCCGGCCGGCGTTTCGTGGGGCGCCCGGCACCATTGCTGGGTGTGAATCTGGGGCGGCTGGGTTTTTTGACTGGCGCGCCGGCGGATCAGATGCTCGGAGCCGTGGCCGCGGCGCTGGAAGGCAGGGCGCGGCTGGTGCCCCACTTCTGTCTGAAGGCCGAGGTCTGGCGCGATGGCGAGCGCCTGTCCGGTGGCGTGGCCATCAACGATGTGGTGCTGCAACGCAACCGTCACCCGCGCATGATCGAATACGAAATGACCATTGCGGGCCAGTTCGTGTTTCGCGTTCGCGCCGATGGGCTGGTGTTGGCCACGCCGGCGGGTTCGACCGCTTATGCGCTTTCCGCCGGCGGCGCCATCGTTCACCCCGGGCTTGATGCCATTTCAGTGGCGCCGGTGTGTCCGCACACCTTGTCCAACCGGCCCATCGTGGTGCCGGCGGGCGAAATCATCGAACTGCGGCTCACCGAGGTGCCGGCGCCGGCGGCGCTGAATCTGGACGGTCAGATGTGCCAGGATTTGCGCGAACACGACCGGATTCGGGTGATGCGGGGGCCGGGCGTGACGTTTGCCTGCTTGCCCGATCGCGACTATTACGCCGTGTTGCGCGGCAAGTTGCACTGGACCGGTCGCGAGGACGATACCGGCGGATGCTGACCGAACTGCATGTGCGCGATTTCGCGCTGATGTCGGATGTGCGGCTGGAATTGAACAGCGGCATGACGGCGTTTACCGGTGAAACCGGTGCCGGCAAGTCCATGTTGGTCGATGCGTTGGGCGCGGTCTTCGGCGCGCGCGCATCCAGCGAGTGGGTGCGCCGCGGCGCGGCGCGGGCGGAAGTGACAGCGGTGATCGAGACCGCCGATGGGCGTGTGCGCGCGCTGCTGGAAGAGCACGAACTGATCGGCGGCGATGACGCGCTGTTGCTGCGGCGGGTGATCCGTGCCGATGGCGGTTCCCGCGCATGGGTCAATGGCGCGCCGGCGCCGGCGGGACTGTTGCGTCGATTGGGTGAAATCATGCTGGACATGCATGGCCAGCATGAACACCAGTCTTTGTTGCGCAAGGAGTTTCAGCGCGCATTGCTGGATGCGCGGGTGGATGCGCGTTTGCTGGAGGAGGCCGCGCGCGCATGGCGCGACTGGCGGCGGGCATCCGGGGCGCTGGCCGCCTGGCGCGAAGAGCAGGCGCGGGGCGAGCGCGAGCAGGCATGGATGCGTGAGGAGCTGAACCGTTTGCGGGCCCTGGAGCTGCGGGCGGGCTTGCTGGACGATTTGCAGCGGAGTGTGGATGTCGGTCGCCATTTCGCGCGTATTCAGCAGGCGGCGGCCGGGGCGCTGGCGGTGATCGAGGAGGGCGAGGACGACATGCGCAGCCGGCTGGCCCGCTGCATGCGCGAACTGGAAGATGTGGCGGATTTGCGTGCTGAGGCGGCCGAGGCGCTTTCCTTGCTGGGCGAGGCCGAGGCATTGTTGGGCGAGGCTGCTCCCGGTCTGCGCGCCTTGCTGAACGAGGAGTTCGATGCCGCCCGGCTGGAGGCGGACGAACAACGGTTGATGGATTTGCACGAGGCGATGCGCCGCAACCGGACGGACGAGGCAGGCTTGTTGGCCTTGCAGACGGAACTGGAGGAAAAACTGGCGCGACTGGACGCCGGTGACCGGGACGAGGAGGCATTGGCGCGCGAGGAATCCAAACACCGGCGGGCCTGGCGGGACGCGGCCGAACGCTTGTCCGCCGCGCGCGGTGCGGCGGCGGATGAGCTGGCACAGGCGCTGCGCCCGTTTCTGGACAAGTTGGCGCTCGCGGGCATGCGGGTGCGGGTGGAGGTTGCGCCGAACAAGGAGGATGAACGCGCATGGAGCGCGCACGGGTTTGATACGGTGCGCTTTCTGGTGTCATCCAATCCCGGCGAGCCCTTCCGGGACCTGGCCGAAACAGCTTCCGGCGGTGAGTTGTCGCGGCTGGCGCTGGCACTCAAGGGTTGCGGTGCGATGCGCGATGCGCCGGCCATCGCCGTGTTCGATGAGGCGGACGCCGGCATTGGGGGCGAAACGGCATGGGCCGTGGGCGAGATGCTGGCGGAGATGGGGCGCGAGCGGCAGGTGCTGGTGATTTCGCATCTGCCGCAGGTGGCGGCGTGCGCCGCGCATCATGTGCATATCCACAAGGAAGTGGAAGACGGACGCACGACCACGCGCCTGCACATGCTCAGTGGCGAGGCCCGCAGGCAGGAGATCGGGCGCATGCTGGGGGGCGTCGGCGAGGAAAGTCTGCGCCATGCCGATGCCCTGCTGGCACGCGCCCGCGCCGCGCCCCCGGGTTCCTGATGCCGCATCACATCCGCGTGCGCGCGGCCGAGGTGTCCGATGTGGATGCCATCGACGCATTGCTGGCGCCGTATGCCGCGAAAGGCATCATCCTCCCGCGCTCGCGCGACGACATCTTCGAGCATTTGCAAGAGTTTTTGATCGCGATGCGGGATGATGCGCCGGCCGGCGTGGCTGCGGTGCATGTGTATGGGTCGAATCTGGCCGAGGTGCGCTCGTTGGTGGTGAACGAAGACATGCAGGGATGCGGCGTGGGGGCTGCGCTGTTGGCGGCGTGTGAGCGATGGGGTGCGGGGTTGGGCGTGGCCTGCATGTTTGCGCTGACCTATGCGCCGGCGTTTTTTGAACGGCATGGCTATGTGCGCGCGCCCAAGGAAAGCCTGCCGCACAAGGTGTGGACGGTGTGCGTGCATTGCCCGCGATTTTCGGCCTGTGATGAAATCGCCGTGCAGAAACGCTTGACCGATGCGCCGATCAAGCCGATGAAGCTGGCGCCGGTTCTGGAGCTGGATCAGCCCTGACCGGCCAGCAGCGCCGCGATGCGTTCTGCCGCGGCATGGGGGCCGAGCTGGTCGGTGCGCACGCGAAACTCGGCGATGGCGGCGTAGATCGGGCGCCGGAGGGCGTCCAGCTCCCGGGCCTTGCACAAGGCATCCGCGCCGGCAAGCAGCGGCCGATTGGCGTCGCCCCGGATGCGTTCGGCCACCACCTCCGGCGGGGCGTCCAGCCATACGATGCGACCGGAGCGTTGCATGCGTTCGCGGTTCGGCGCGGACACAGGCGCGCCGCCGCCGGTGGCGATGACGGCGCCGCCTTCCTCACGACACAGTGTTTCCAGCATTTGGCTTTCCAGGGCGCGAAAGGCGCTCTCACCCTCATGGGCGAAGATATCGGGAATACTGCGCCCCGTTTGTGCCACGATGAGCGCGTCCATGTCGCGAAACGGCATCGACAGTCGCCCGGCCAACAGGCGGCCGATGGTGGATTTGCCCGCACCCATCGGCCCGATCAGGAAGATGCGTCGCGGTTCAGTCATCCAGCGTGAAGCCGATCTTCAGCGTTACCTGCCAGTGGGCCACGCGCCCGTTCTCGATATGGCCGCGCGTGTCCGTCACTTCAAACCAGCGCAGGTTGCGCAGGCTTTCGGCGGCCTTGCTCACAGCGCGCCGGACGGCGTCCTCGATGCTTTCGGTGGATGATCCGGTCAGTTCAATGGTCCTGTATACATGGTTGCTCATGGCGTTTCTCCTCGGGCCTGGATTTTTGCTTCGATGAAATCACGATGCTCCACGCCGATCAGATCGGCGATGCGACGGATCAGTTGTTCCTCATACGGATCAGCGCGGCCATCGGCCAGCGCCACGCGCCACAGTTCCTCGATGATGGCGGCGCGTGTGGCATGCGGGTGCTCCCGGATGATGCGCGAGGTGAACTGGTGCAGGTCGTTCGCGGTTTTCGAGGCATGGGCGGCGCGATCCATCAAGGCAAGGATTTCCTTGTCGGACAATGCAAATCGCTGTTGCAGCAATGCCTTGATCTCGGCTTGCTCGGCGGCGTCCAGCCGTCCGTCCATGTCCATGACCTTGACCATCAGTACCGCGATGGCCAGCGCGGCTCCATCGTCGGTGGCGTGATCCTGGCGTTTGTTCCGTTTCAGGATGCGCTTCAGGGGTGAAAGCATGGTTCGGGTTCCTGTATGTTCATTTTGATGCGTCCGCCGCGGCGTTTGCGCGCATGCCCGCCATCGGCAGGGAGATCAGCCAGCCACAGGCCAGCCCGGCGGCATTGGCGGCGAAATCGCCCCATTCGGCGTATCGGTTCACATACGGCTGGATGAGCTCGATGCCGCCACTCCAGCCGAGGAAGAACATCGCGATGACCGGCAAGCCCTCGGGCCGGCGCAAGGCCGCCGGAAACATCACTGCCGCCCAAGCGATCAGGTGATGCCATTTGTCGCCGCCGGCGACCTCGGGCAGATGCTCCAAGGGCGTGAGCGACAGTGCGGTGACGAAGGCCAGCAATGCGGCGCTGACAGGCGCCCAATGCCGGGCGATGAAGGCCAGCGCTTGCTTCATGGCGCGTGCGCCGCAACACCCTCGCCGCGGGCGTCGGCGATGCCGGTCAGGCGGCCGGTCGTTCGATCCCACAGGATCGCCTGCATGTTGCCATAGCGGCGCACCGGTTTCAGCCGGTGGCCGCGGCGCGCGAGATCGGCGGCGACGGCGGGCGTGAACGCGCCCGGCTCGTATTGCACTGCATCGGGCAGGAACTGGTGGTGGAAGCGCGGCGCGTTCACCAGGCTGGCGGGCGGGCCTTCATTCTGCATGAAACGGACGGCGGCCAGCAGCACCATGCTGATGATGCGCGAGCCGCCCGGCGTGCCGACGACGAGGGTGCGGCGCGGGCCGAACACGAAGGTCGGCGTCATCGAGGAAAGCATCCGTTTGCCGGGCGCGACGGTGTTCGTCTTGCCCTGCACCAGCCCGTAGGCGTTGGGTTTGCCCGGGCGGGTGGCGAAATCGTCCATTTCGTCGTTCAGCACGATGCCGGTGGAGGGCGAAACCCAAGCCGAGCCGAACGGATAGTTGATCGACAGCGTGGCGGCGACCATGTTGCCTTGGGCGTCCACGATCGAGAAATGCGTGGTGTCGGCGCCCGCGCCCGCAGGCTCGGCCACGCCGTGCAGCGCGCTTGCGGGCGTGGCGCGATCCATGCGGATGGAGGCGCGCAGCCGCGCCAGCCGCTCCGGGGCGAGGTAATCCTTCGGGATGCGGACGAAATCCGGGTCGCCCAGAAACTGGTTGCGGTCGCGGTAGGCGCGCTTCATCGCCTCGATCAGCAGGTGGTCGCGGTCGGCCTCGCTCAGCGCGGCCAGATCGTCGTGCTGCAACTGGCCGAAGATATGCGCCAGCGTCATGCCGCCGGAGGAAGGCAGCGCGGCGGACACGAAGCGGAAGCCCCGCCAGTCAAAGCGCACCGGCTCGCGCTCGATGGTGCGATAGGCGGCGAGGTCTTCCAGCCGAATCAAGCCGCCGGCGCGCTCGATATCCGCCGCCAGACGCCCGGCGGTTTCGCCATGATAGAAATCGTCCATGCCCTTTCCGGCCAGCCGCGCCAATGTCTCCGCCAGCGCCGGCTGGCGGATGATCTCGCCTTCCTGTTTGGCGAACAGCCGCTTCGCCGCCGCGTTGAACCTGCGTTCCCGCCAGCGGATCAGCCGCGCCAGCCGCGGGGTCACGGCAAAGCCTTCGCGCGCCAGCCGTATGGCCGGCGCGGCGGTCGTGGTCAGCGGCAGGCGGGCGTAGCGGCGCGCGAGCAGGCTGATGCCGGCGGGCAAACCCGGCACGCCGGCGGCTTGCGGGCCGTCGATGCTGGATTGCGTGGCATAGATTTCACCATGCCCGGCGAGCCGCGGCGCGGTTTCGCGCGCGTCGATCATCACATCGCGGCCGGTTCGGGCGATATGCAGCAGGAAGAACCCGCCGCCGCCGAGTCCCGACGAGCCTGGCTCGACCACGCCGAGCGCCAGCGCGGTGGCGATGGCGGCGTCGAACGCATTGCCGCCGGCCTTCAATATCGCCGCGCCGGCTTGCGCGGCCAGCGGATGCGCGGCGACGACCATGCCGCCCGCCGGCATCTCCGGCGCGGCGGGCGCGCTTGAGGCGGGCTGCGCGGAGAAGAGAGCGAGCATGGTGGCGGCCAGCGCCAGCCAGCGGGCGGATTGGAAAGCTTGTTTCATGGTCGGGCTCCGGTCGCTTCGAGCAGGCGGTGGATGCCGGAGGGTAGCGCCACCGCCGCCAGATCGCGCACCCAGCGGCCCTCGCCTGCGGGCGGCGAATCCGTGTGCGCGGCATACAGGTGCAGCCGTCGGTGGGTGAGCAGATGGACATGATCCGGTGCGCATCCGGGCGGCGCGGGCAGTTCCTCGATCGGCGGCGTCCACAGCCCGCCCCAGATGCCGCCCGCAGGCCGGCGCACCAGCCACAGGCCGCGCTCGGGATGCCGGTGCAGCCGCACCCGCCAGTGTGCATCCCGCACGCGCGCCCGCTTTTCGGTGCGGAGGGGTTTGCCGACCGCGAAGGCGGAGGCGCAATGCGCCGCGACCGGGCAGGAGGCGCAGCGCGGCGCGCGCGGCGTGCAGATCGTCGCGCCCAGTTCCATCATCGCCTGATTCCATTCGCCGGGCTCGTCCGCCTGCGCGATGGCGGACTCTGCCAGATGCCAGAGTTCGCTTTCCTTGGGCGCATCCAGCCCGTGCCAGCGGGCGAGCGCGCGCTTCACATTGCCATCCAGCACCGGCTTGCGGATGCCGAAGCAGATCGAGCCGATGGCGCCGGCGGTGGAGCGGCCGATGCCGGGCAGGGCGAGGATGGCGGCGAAATCGCGCGGGAAGCGTCCCCCGTGTTCGGCCATGATGCGCCGGGCCGCGGCTTGCATCAACCGCGCGCGGCGGTAGTAGCCCAGCCCTTCCCATGCCTTCAGCACTGCATCTTCGCTGGCCGCGGCCAGAGCGGCGATGTTCGGGAAACGCGCCAGCCATGCCTCATATCGCGGCAGCACGGTTTTGACTTGCGTTTGCTGGAGCATGATTTCGGACGACCACACGGGCCAGGGCTCGCGCGTGCGCCGCCAGGGCAGATCGCGCGCCGTGGCCCGATACCAGCCGGCCAGCGCATCGCGGCGGGGCCTACATGGTGTGGAACACAAATCGATCCTCCAGCACTTCGAAGGTCAGATAGACGCTGACCCGATCCAGTCCCCAGGATGGAGGCAGGGGGCGAAACGGCGTGGCGTCATGGATGGCGCGGATCGCGCTTTCGTTGAGTTGCCGAATCGGGCTGGGCCGCAGAATCTCGACGCCTCCCAGCGAACCGTCGCGATTGATGGTCAGGCGCAACAGGGCGCGCCGCGCTTCCGGCGGTTGGCGGCTCCAGTTGGCCTGGCCGGGACGCCATTGTTCTTCCAGCGCCCGCACCAGCATATGCATGTAGGGGGCGTATTTCGCCTCGCGCGTGTTGATGGGGATATCCGCTTCGCGGGAGAGCATTTGTTTCATGCGACGTTCGCGTTCGAAATCGCGCGAGAGCTGGGCCAGCGCCATGCTCGAGGGCATCAGGCTGGTCAATGGAATCTGTCGAGGGCGCGGCTTGCGCTTGGG
>CAYVBG010000026.1:0-12718 GCA_964449205.1 uncultured Zetaproteobacteria bacterium
AGCCTCCGGCTTCCTTCCGCCCGCCTCGGCGGTTATGCTGGCCGGTGCGACACGGTTCATGGAGGGGTGTGACATGCCGGAAGTTTCAGCCAGTCGGGCGTTCGGCGACGAGGTGGCGCGGGCGCGGAATCTGCCGCAGGCGTTTTTTGCGTCTGCCGGCCGCAAGCCCGATGCGCCGGCGCAATGGCAGCGACGCAAGGGCGGCTATGCGCCGTTGAGCTACCGCGAGATGGAAGCGCGCGTGCGCAGGCTGACGGCGGGGTTGATCGCCGCAGGCGTTGCGCCGGGGGACAGGGTGGCGATCCTGATGGAGAACAGGCCGGAGTGGGCGGCGCTGGATTATGCGATTCTCGCCGCAGGCGCGGTGACCGTGCCGCTGTATTGCAGCTACCGTCCGCAGGATATGGCGTTCGTGCTGAACGACGCCGAATGCCGTGCGGTGTTCACCTCGGGGGGCAAGCTTCTGGCGCATCTGATGCAGGCGCTGAAGGATGCGCCTTCCGTCGGGCGCGTCTGGACATTGGATGCGCAGGCCGGCGAGGCGGAGGGCGAGGGCATCGCGCAGCCTCTGGCCGCGCTGGAGGATTCGGGCGCGTCCGTGCCCGCCTCGGCGATCGACGAGCGGATGGCCGGGGTGGATCGGGATACGCTGGCGACGCTGGTTTACACATCGGGGACGACCGGTCAGCCCAAGGGCGTGATGCTTTCGCACGGCAACATCCTGGCCAATCTGGAAGCCGTGCCGGATGTGATCGAACTGCATGACGACGATCGGTTGCTGTCCTTCCTGCCGCTGGCGCATGCGCTGGAGCGCATGGCCAGCCATTTTCTGGTCTACAGTTTCGGCTTGTCGGTGGCGTTCGCCGAGCGGCCGGACACGGTGGCGAAGAATCTGATCGAGGCGCGACCGACGATCATGGTGTCCGTGCCGCGGATGCTGGAGGTGGTGCGTTCGCGGATTCTGGCGCAGGCGGCCAAGCAAAAGGGCGTCGGCAAGGTCTTGTTCGATATGTGGCTGAAGCGAGGGCTGGCGCGCGCGCAGGGCGGCCGGGGCGGGTTCGGATGGCGGCTGCTCGACCGGCTGGTCGGCGGCAAGCTGCGCGAACGATTCGGCGGCCGGCTGCGGGCGATGGTTTCCGGCGGCGCGCCGTTGGCCGCCGAGGTGGAGTTGTTTTTCGAGGTCGTCGGCATCCCGGTGTTGCAGGGATACGGCCTGAGCGAAACCGCCCCGCTTTTGACCGTCAATCCGTATCACGATCGCCGGCCGGGCACGGTGGGGCCGGCGGTGCGCGGCGTGGAGCTGCGGATCGCGGAAGACGGCGAGATTCTCGCGCGCGGGCCGAATGTGATGGCGGGCTATTGGCGGCGACCGGAGGACACCCGCGCCGTGCTGGACGACGAGGGCTGGTTTCACACTGGCGACATCGGAGAAATGGATGCGGACGGCTGGCTGCGCATCACGGATCGGAAGAAGGACATCATCGTGAACTCGGGCGGGGAGAACATCGCGCCGCAGCGGATCGAGTCCCTGTTGGCGACGGATGCGATGATTGCGCAGGCGGTTGTGTACGGGGATCAGCGCCCGTATCTGGTGGCGCTGATTGTGCCGGATCGCGAAAACGCCTTGGCTTGGGCGAGCGGTCAGGGGCTGCCGGAATCGGACTGGGAAACCCTGGCGGCATCCAGGGTGCTCAGGAAGGAGCTCCAGAATCGCATCAACCGCATGCTGGCGCCGCTGAATTCGTTCGAGCAGGTGCGCCGGATCATCGTGTTGCCGGAGCCATTCACGGTCGAGTCCGGTTTGCTGACGCCGACGATGAAAATCAAGCGCCGCAAGGTGTATGCGCGTTATCGCGAGGCGCTGGAAGGGCTGTATTCGGGCTGATGCGCGTGCGGGATGACGCGGCGGGCGCCGGCGGGCAGGATTGCGACCCGGAAACCAGCCAAGGAGCGAGGCGATGAATCATCTTCAGCAGGTAATCGAGCAGGCGTGGGAAACGCGCGACGAATGGGACATGCGCAGCGCCACGAACGAGGTTCGCGAGGCGGTCGAGCATGCGATCCAGTTGCTCGACGATGGCGGCGTTCGTGTCGCCGAGCGCAACGAGGCCGGCGAATGGGTCACCAACGAATGGCTGAAGAAAGCCGTGCTGCTCTTCTTCAAGCTGCATGACAACCAGGTCATCAACGGCGCGGCGACCAACTATTACGACAAGGTGCCGCTCAAGTTCGCAACCTGGGGCGAGCAGATGTTCCGCAAGGCCGGCGTTCGCGTCGTCCCGCCGGCGACCGTGCGCAAGGGCGCGTTCATCGGCTCCCGCGTGGTGTTGATGCCCTCGTATGTGAACATCGGCGCGTATGTGGATGAAGGCACGATGGTGGACACTTGGGCCACAGTCGGTTCCTGCGCCCAGATCGGCAAGAATGTGCATCTCTCCGGCGGCGTCGGCATTGGCGGCGTGCTGGAGCCGCTTCAGGCCACGCCCACCATCATCGAGGACGATTGCTTCATCGGCGCGCGCTCGGAGATCGTGGAGGGCGTGGTGGTGCGCAAGGGCTCGGTGATTTCGATGGGCGTGTATATCGGCCAGTCCACCCGCATCATCGACCGCGAAACCGGCCAAGTGCATTATGGCGAGGTGCCGCCGTATTCGGTGGTCGTGTCCGGTTCGATGCCGGGCAAGTCCGGCGGGCCGAATCTCTATTGCGCGGTCATTGTCAAGAAGGTGGACGAAAAAACCCGCGCCAAGACCGGCATCACCGAGTTGTTGCGCGAATAAAGGAGGAAATCATGCCGTTGAGCAAACTTCAATCCGAAATCGAAATCAACCGTCCAATTGACGAGGTGGTGGCCTTCGTGGACGACAACACGAACGATCCGCTATGGCAGAGTTCGGTGCTGGAGTCGGAAAAGCTCACGCCGGGCGAACCGAAGGTCGGCACGCGCTATCGGGTGCGCGAAAAGTTTCTGGGGCGCGTCATCGAGGAAGAGTGGGAGGTCGTGGAGCGCAACGCGGACGGCACGCAGTGGGCGGCGCGCAGCGTCACCGGTCCGTTCCCGATGGAAACCACCATGCGCTTCGAGGCAACGGAAAACGGCACGCGCATCAAACGCACCCTGTCCGTGGATGTCGGTCGCTTCTTCAAGTTGGCCAGCCCGGTGGTGGCGCACATCGCGCAGCGCGAGCTGGACATGGACTTCGCCAACCTGAAGGAGTTGCTGGAAGCGGGCGAAGCTTGACGGCTTGGGCTACTGCCGCAGCTCGACCACGAACACCGACACCTTCGCGCCAGCCGCCGGATTGGAGTTCGATATTTCCACAATCAGGTCGTCCGCACCGCGGGGGTTGTCGAATCGCACCTGAAATTCGTGGGATTTCACATGGTAGCTGCGCTTGCGCTGGACCACATGCTCGGTGTCGCCGCGCACGCGCAACACGCGAAACGTGAGCGGCCCGATGGCTTCGGACACGAGCGTGACCAAGTAGGAACCGGGCCGGTCGGGCATGTCGAAAAACTCGCGCAATGTCTGGAAGGCCGGCACCGTGACATCGCGTTGATACAGGTATTCCTTGCCCGCATCACCGCCCGATGACGCCACCGGCCACAACAGCAGCGTCAGCAACAGCAGACACACCCGTCCCGTCCGCATCAGCTGTCCGCCTCCCGTGGTTGAATGCCATGTTTGTCGCACAGATAACGCATCTTGTCCTTGGCGCGTTCGCCAAAACCCAACCAGCGGCCCGCGCGCGCCTTCACCTGATCGTTGCGCGCCAGCGCCGTGAGCACCAAGCGCCGCTCCACCTCCTCCATCAGTCTCTCGGCATTGACGCCTTCCTCCGGAAGCCTGTCCAGCCAGTCCTGAAGCAGACTCTCGGGGCGCACGCGACTGCCCGGCCCCTCCAGCGCCGGAATCCGCTCGATCAGCACCCCCCCGGCCAGCACCACGGCGCGCTCAATCACATTCTCCAGCTCACGCACGTTGCCGGGCCAGGCATAACGCATCAACTGGTTCATGGCCTCATCCGAAAAGTCCTCCACCGGCTTGTTGCACAGCAGCGCCTTGCGCATCAATACATGCCGGGCCAGCAAGGGTATGTCCTCGACATGTTCGCGCAGCGGCGGCACATCGATGCGCACCACATTGACAAGATAGTACAGATCGTCGCGAAAATCGCCCCGCTCCACCAACTGATCCAGCGATTCCCGCGACGCGCAAATGAGGCGCACATCCGTGGTCAGGCTGGCATCGCCGCCCAAGCGTGAAAACACGCCATGCTCCAACACGTTCAACAACTTGCCCTGCACGCCCGAAGGCAGGGCGGCCACCTCGTCCAGAAACAGCGTGCCACCGCTGGCCCGTTCCAGCCAGCCAAGCTTGCGTCGTGTCGCACCCGGAAACGCGCCCTTTTCGTGACCAAACATGTCGGATTCCAAACGTTGCTCATCCAGCGCCGCGCAGTTGATGGCGATGAACGGGCCCTGGGCCCGCGGACTGGCCGCATGCAGCAATCGGGCCACCAGCTCCTTGCCGCTGCCGGTCTCGCCGCAAATCAGCACTGGCGACGGCGCACCCCCCACCTGCGCAATCATCGTCCGCAGGGCCTGCATGGCCGGTGATTCGCCCAACAGCTCGTGACCGCCCTGGCTCTCGGCCACGCGCGCCAGTTCCTGTTCCCGCATCTGGCGCGCCCGCGCTTCCATGGCCGCATCAATGGCCTCGCGCACCTCGTCCGGATCGAACGGTTTGCCAAAGAAACCGATGGCGCCCGCGCGCCGGGCCCGCGCGGCCAGCTTGCGCTGCTCATGACCGGTGACCACCACCACTGGCACATCGGGATTGTCTGCGTGCAACTGCTCCAGATAGCGCATGCCGATATCGGGGTTGTCCGGCTCCGGCGGCAATGCCAGATCGAGCACCACCAAGTCCACCCGGTGGGCAGCCAGCCGGGCCTCGGCCTGCGCCAGATCGCCCACCTCCAGCACCTCGTAGGCGTCCTTGAGCAGCAGCTTCAGGTTCAGACGATTGATTTCATTGTCGTCCACCACCAGCACAACCGGTTTCATGCCGCAACCATCCTCCTGTTCCTCAGGCCTTGCGCTCAGGCTGCCACAGCGGCAACCACACGTGAAAGGTGCAACCTTTCCCCTCTCCGGCGCTCTCGGCCCGGATGCGCCCGCCATGCGCGATGATGATGCGGCGGCTCAAATACAGCCCGATTCCCAGCCCGTGTTCCTTGCTGGTGGAAAACATCCGGAACAAACGATGTTCGATGAAATCGCGACTCATGCCGCAACCGGTGTCCGCCACCCGCACTTCCACGCCGTCCGACACCGCTTCCGCGTCCACCTTCAGCCATCCCCGCCCCTGCATGGCCTGCACCGCATTGTCGAACAGGGTTTCAAACACGCCCGCCAACAAATCCTCGTCGCCCGCCACCAGCGGCAAGGCCGGTGGTTCATACTCCACCGTCACGCCCTCGGGCCACAAACGCGCATCCACCAGCCGATGCAGCAACTCCGCCATGTCCAGCGGACGCAGATCGGGATGAATCGGTGCGCGCGGATCGGCCAGCCGCTGCATGAGCATCTGCATCCGCCCGGTCACTTTGCGGATGGCGGCCACAAGCCGGGCGGCATCGTCGTCATCCAGCCGGCGCGCCTGCATGTTGTGCGCCAGAAACTGGAGATCGTTCAGGCGGTTTTTCAGGTCGTGCGAGTGCAACTGCCCGGCCACGCGCGCAAGCGAGTCCAGTCGCGCGTGATCGGCCAGCTGGCGGCTGAGCCGCGCATGTTCCAGCGCCATGGCCGCAAATCGGGCCACGCCCTGAAGCGCCTCGATTTCGTCATCCTCGGTGGGCTGGCCATCCTCGTGCGGACCCAGCCACAGCCACGCCCGGCCCTGCCGGCGCGGCAACGGCAGGCAGAGTTCATACGTTGTCTCGCCATCCAGCCGGATCGGCGGATGGCCCATCGAAGGCGGCGTTTCCGCCCCCTCGGGCCAGACCACGAGTCGCTCCCGGCCATCTTCATCCGGCAAGCCGGCCTGCCGCTCATCCAGGGCGCCCGACACGCGATGACAAGCCTTGCAGATGCGGGCGAGCAACGCGCATTCCACGTCCTCGACCGGCATGCGGGCCAAATCCTCCGCGCCCAGTTCGCGCATCGCCCGGAGCACATCGAGATGGCGGCGGAAAAACAACCGATCCACACCCCCCTGGATCGCGCGCACGACCGGTGAAAACAACAGCGCCGCCGCCAGCGATGCGGCAATCAGCGCCCATGTGGACAATGATCGTCCGGTCAACGCATAAAACGATGACTCCGCCAGCACCAGCGCCACGAAGAAGGCCGCCAGCACGGCAAACATCGCCAGAAACCAGGCTGCGGCATGCAGCAACCGCCGCCACGGCCACCGGCCGGAACGCCTCCGGCCCGGCGTCATCTCAGGGGTGCGCAACCACCGGCGACAAGCCGGCCGCACGCAGTTCGGCGTACAGCCGCTCGCGCCCCTCTGCGGGCAGCACCGTGAGTGGCAGGCGCACATCCCAGCGCATCCAACCCATCATCGCGCAGGCCGCCTTGACCGGAATCGGGTTGGATTGCATGAACATGGCGGCGTTCAGCGAGGCCAGCTCGCGCTGGATGCCGGCAGCCGCCGACACATCGCCGGCGCGCATGGCCGCTGTCAGCGCCTTCATCCGCTCCGGCGCCACATTGGACACCACCGAAATCACGCCATGCCCGCCCAAGGCCATGAACGGCGCCACTGTCGCGTCATCTCCGGAGAGGTAACGGATGGCATCGCCAGCGGCTTCCATCAAACGCACCAACTGGTCCATGTCGGCGGTGGCGTCCTTGATGCCGACGATGTTCGGAATCCGCGCCAGCCGCCCCACGGTCTCCGGCAGAATGGTGGATGCGGTGCGTCCCGGCACATTGTACAGGATCTGAGGCAGGTGAACCGCCTCGGCCACAGCCTTGTAATGCAGATAAATCCCTTCTTGCGCGGGTTTGTTGTAGTAGGGCGAGATCAACAGCGCCGCATCCGCGCCCAACTCCCGGGCCGCCCGCGTAAGTTCGATGGACTCGGCGGTGTTGTTGCTGCCCGTTCCGGCGATAACCGGCACACGCCCGGCGGCCTGCTCCACAGCCATGCGAATCAGCGCCTTGTGCTCGGCAAAGCTCAGGGTGGCCGCCTCACCCGTGGTTCCCGCCGGCACGATGCCATCCACGCCCGCCTCGATCTGGCGCTCGATATGCGCGCGAAATGCATCCTCATCGATCGCGCCATCGCGAAAGGGCGTGACCAAGGCGGTGATGGTGCCGTGAAACATGCCTGCCTCCTTCAAAATGCCCGAACAAAACCGGAACGAAACCTTACCCCGCCCCGGCCCCTGGCGAAAGGGGCGTGCCACATCACGCGTCGTCCAGGGCGAGTTCCCGTTCCACCAGCTCCCGCAGGACGTCGATGCCTCGCCCATCGTGTGCCGAAGCCGGAAGTGGCGCGAGCATGCCGCCCAACGCACGCGTCATTTCCTTCAGGCGACGCGCACGCGCATTGCCGGAGAGCTTGTCCGCTTTCGTCGCCACCGGCAACCAGCGCAATCCGCGCGCATTCAGCCATTCGATGAGTTGCAGATCCAGGGCTTTCGGCCCGTGGCGGATATCCATCAGCGCCAACACCAGGTCGGCTCCCGGTTTGGAGGTCAGGTACTCCTCGATCAGCCTGCTCCAGCGCGCCTGCTCCCGCCGGGAAGCGCGGGCAAAGCCATAGCCGGGCAAATCCACCACCAGCAAGCGTTCATCCACCGCAAACAGGTTGAGCAGCCGGGTGCGGCCGGGGGATTTGGACGTCCTGGCCAATCCCCTGCGGCCAAACAAGGCGTTGAGCAGGCTGGACTTGCCGACATTGGAATGACCGGCCACCGCCACCTGCGGCATGTCCAATGTCGGAAACCGGCGCGCCTCGGCCACCGATTGCACAAAGACAGTGTGTTCCCAACACAGGCCCATGCGCCGGAGCCTGTATGCTTTGCGCCGACGCTGCAAGCCGTGACAGCCGCGCCGCAACCTGCTAGCTTTGCCTAAATTATGGGCAGCAAGTCGCATCTCCCGCTTCCAGGCATTCATCTGGGCCACGCCTTCATCGCCACGCCGCTGGCGCTGGCACCGATGGCCGGCATCACCGATTTGCCTTTTCGGCGCATCTGCCGCCGCTTCGGAGCGGAGCTGACCATCACCGAAATGATCGCCTCGCGCGCGGTGGAACAGGGCCGCGAGCGCACGCGGCGCATGGCGGAAATCAGCCCGGACGAACATCCGTCCGGCATCCAGATCGCCGGCTCCGACCCGGCGTTTCTGCGGGAAGCGGCACGATGGGCCGAAGCGCGCGGCCCCGATTTCATCGATATCAACATGGGCTGCCCGGTCAAGAAGATTTGCAAGCAGGTGGCCGGATCGGCATTGCTGAAGGACGAGCGGGCGGTGGCGCGCGTGATCCGGGCTGTGGTCGCGGCCACCCGCCTGCCGGTGACCCTGAAGATTCGCACCGGCTGGGACGAACACAGCAAGAATGTGGCCCGCGTGGCGAAAATCGCCGAGAACGAAGGGGTGCGGATGCTCACCGTGCATGGCCGCACGCGGGCGCAAATGTTCAACGGTCGCGCAAACTGGGAGGACATCGGCGAAGCCAAGTCCGCGGTGTCCATTCCGGTCATC
This sequence comes from uncultured Zetaproteobacteria bacterium, assembly GCA_964449205.1. Lineage (GTDB taxonomy): Bacteria > Pseudomonadota > Zetaproteobacteria > Mariprofundales > Mariprofundaceae > JALVTX01. The sequence goes on from CAYVBG010000026.1 coordinate 8,722, forward strand.
GGCAACGGCGATGTGGTGGACGGCGCATCGGCGCGCGAAATGCTGCGCATCTCCGATTGCGACGGCGTGATGGTCGGGCGCGCGGTTCAAGGCAACCCGTGGGTGCTGGCCGAGATCCGCGCCGCCTTGCGCGGTGAACCCGCGCCTGCCCCGCCTTCGCCGCGTGAGCGCTGGGAGGTGGTGCGCGAGCACATGCTGGCCCTGGCCGCCCACCACGGCGAAACGCTCGCTTCGCAACTCGCGCGCAAGCATGTGCCGTGGTACAGCAAGGGGCTGCCCGGATCGGCCGAATTCCGCGCGGCATTCCAGCAACAACACGATTGGATGGCACAGATGGAAACGGCGCGGCGATTCTTTCTGAATCAGGACGACATGCGCGATGCCGCCTGACGTGCTGACCGCCGCCAACGCAGACACCCTGCCGCTTCCGTTGCTCGCGCTGGACGGCCAGGGGCGAGTGCGCGGTGTCAACCTCGAAGCCCAATCGCTGCTGGGTGTGTCGGCGCGGTCGTTGGCCGGACGCTCCATCGGCCAGCTCTTCGCGCCCGAATCCGACATCGAGCGCATGCTGGAACGCATGCATGAACACCAAGCCTCGCTTTCCTGTCATGGTTTGGTCGAACGCCGCAGGGGGGTGCCTTGCTCATTGCACATTGGCCCTGCGGACGGAGGCTTTCTGCTGCTGGTGGCGCCCGACTCCAGCCGACGCGACATGGACGAGCAGGCCCGACGTCAGGAAATGGCCGAGGCGGTGGCCCGCATCGCGCTGGAAATGGCGCACGAAGTCAAGAACCCCCTCACCGGCCTGCGCGGCGCGGCCCAGTGGCTCTCCGAGCAAGACATGGCGCCGACCTGGAAGGAGGCGGCGGAAATGATGCTGGAGCAGGTGGACCTGATCCGCGAACGGATTGACGCCTTCCTGCAACTGGGGCCGCGCGCGGCCGTGAGCCTGGAAGCCGTAAACATTCACGGTCTGATCGACGGTGTTTGCCTGCCCACGCCATCCGGCGTGAGTTTGCGCCGTGTGTTCGATCCCTCCCTGCCCCCCATCCGCGCCCACGGAGGCCGCCTGCGCCAGGCGCTGGAAAATCTGTGGCAAAACGCGCTGGAAGCCGGCGCCAGCTGGGTGGAATGGCAAACGCGCGTAAACACCGCCGTGCGCCTGCCGGGACGCAAGGAGCCGGTGCTGGAGATCCGCATCAGCAACGACGGCGAGCCGATCCCGCCCGCCATCCGGGAACACCTGTTCGAACCCTTCGTCACCGCCAAGGAACGCGGCAGCGGCCTGGGGCTGGCCTTGGTGCAGCGCGTGGCGCAGGAGCATGGGGGGCTGGTGCGCGTGGAATCCGACACGGGGCGCACCAGTTTCACACTGCAATTGCCCATGATGGAGGCGGATTGATGCGCGTGTTGGTAGTGGATGACGACGCCAGCATCCGCTGGGTGCTGGCGCGGGTGCTGGACGAGGAAGGACTGGAGGTGATTCAGGCCGAAACCCTGGCCCAAGCGGCCGAGGCGCTGCAAGACGACGGGATCGGGCTTGTATTCCTCGATGTCTACCTGCCGGACGGCAATGGCATGGAAGCCGTGGCCGAGGGGCGGTTTGCCGGCGTGCCGGTGGTGCTGCTGACCGCCGAGACCACATTCGACAACGCCGCCCAAGCCTATCGCGTCGGCGCCATGGAATACCTGCCCAAGCCATTCGATCTGGACGAGGTGCGCTCGCTGGCGCGCCGCATCCGACCCGCCGGAAGCGCGCCAGAGGAAAAGCCGGGCATCGCCGGCGATCCGGACGAGCCCACAATGATCGGCAAGAGCCCGGCCATGCAGCAACTCTTTCGCACGCTGGGGCGCGTGGCCGCATCCGACCTCACCGTGCTCATCACCGGTGAGTCCGGCACCGGCAAGGAAATGGTCGCCCGCGTGCTGCACCAGCAGAGCCGCCGAAACGGCAAACCCTTCGTGCCCATCAACACGGCGGCCATCCCCGCCGATCTGCTCGAAGCCGAACTGTTCGGCCATGAAAAGGGCGCGTTCACCGGCGCCGACCGCGCCCGGCCCGGGCGTTTCGAGCAAGCCAACGGCGGCACCCTGTTCCTCGACGAGATTGGCGACATGCCGGCCGGACTTCAGGTCAAGCTGCTGCGGGTGCTGGAGGAAGGCGTGATTCAGCGCGTCGGCGGACGCGAGGACAAGCGCGTGAACGTGCGTTTGTTGGCCGCCACCCATCAGAATCTTCAGGAAAAGATCCGCAGCGGCGCGTTTCGTGAAGACCTGTACTATCGCCTGAACGTGATTCCGGTGCACATCCCTCCCCTGCGGGAGCGGCGCGACGATATCCCCTTGCTGGCCGAGGCCATGCTGAACGAGGCCGCCCGGGAACTGGACATGACGCCCCCGGTGCTGCTCGACGAAGCCATGCGGCTGTTGGTGCAATACGACTGGCCCGGCAATGTCCGCGAACTGAAGAATGTGATGCGGCGGCTGGCTCTGCTCACGCCCGGCGCGGCCATCACGCTCTCGGATGTGGCTTTGGCCTTGGGGCATCAGGACAATCATCCAAACAAGGAAGAAACCCTGGGCGAGGCCGTGAACCGCTGTCTGCGGCTGTACATGGATCGGCTGGGCTACGGCGAAGCCGTGGACTTGCACAAGCATCTGTTGGGTGAGGTGGAGCCGCCTTTGCTGATGCTGGTGATGGAGCGATGCGGCGGCAACCAGATCAAGGCGGCCAAAATGCTGGGGCTGAATCGCAACACCGTGCGCAAGCTGTTGCGCCAATACAATATCGACCCCGCGTATTTCAAGCACTGAGGATGGCCGAATGCCCGATACCGCCGAACAACGCCTGACCGAACTGGAAACCCGCGCGGCTTTTCAGGAGCGCCTGATCCAACAGCTCGACGAGGCTCTGGCCAGCCAGCAGGCGCAACTGGACGCGCTGCGCCGCCGGGTGGACTGGCTGCTGCGCCAAACATCCGGCGAACGCGACCTCATCCGTCGCCCCGAGGACGACGAGCCTCCGCCGCATTACTGACCGCGACCAATTCCAGCCGGCATGCGCGCGCACCTTGCGCCCGCCCGACAAGGCTGGCATGTTGCCATATGCGCCGGCAACGGCGCCGCATATTCAATATATCAACTCAGGGAGGAAACCATGACGCACATCATCAAAACACTGGCACTCACGCCGGCTCTCGGCGCATTCTGGCTGGCACTGGCCATCGCGCCGGGAACCACGGGCCGTCATGAAACAGGTGCTTCGCTGTTTGCCAGCGTGGCAAGCATCGCAGTGACACCGGCGCTGGCACACGACGATGAGCATGGCAAGAAGGAAGACGAGAAAATGGACGATGACCACGAGGATGAGGGTCATGACAAGAAGGATCACCACAAGGATCACAAGGACAACGACTGATCCGTCCGGCTCGCCAAGGCTTGGGAGGGCCTTCGAGCCCCCCTGTTCATGTCATCTCGCGCCGACTTGCGGCGTCCACACGCCGTTTTCGGTGACAATGGCGGTGATGAGCGCATAAGGCGTCACATCGAAAGCGGGATTCGCGGCATCCACCCCCGGCGCCGCCACGTTCACCCGGCATGGCGAGCCCCGCTCATCTACCCCTTCCACCTGCAACACCTCGTCGGCGCCCCGATGCTCCACCGGAATATCAGCGCCGGCGGCGCACGCGGCATCGAACGTGCTGGACGGCGCGGCCACGAAGAACGGCACGCCATGCTCGCGGGCGGCCAGCGACAACGCATAGGTGCCAATCTTGTTGGCCACGTCGCCATTGGCGGCAATGCGATCCGCGCCCACGACCACCGCATCCACGTCGCCCAGCGCCATGCGCCACGCCGCCGCGCCATCGGCCTGAATGCGGCAGGCCACACCTTCGTGCGCCAGCTCCCAAGCCGTCAGGCGCGCGCCCTGCAGGCGCGGGCGGGTTTCATCCACCCACACAAACGGTCGCTCGCCGCCGCGCGCCAGGTGATAGAC
>CAYVBG010000027.1:0-12665 GCA_964449205.1 uncultured Zetaproteobacteria bacterium
CGGCCGTCACACGAACGCGGAAATCGACGCCAAGGCGCTCGAAGACCTGCGCGCACGCCCGGAACACCCCGAAATCCACTGGCTGGTGGACACCCGCTACCGGTTCGTCACCGAGGTGTTTCCCGCCGGGGTGCATGTGCATGCGCTTCCGCTCAAATCGCCCGACCGATGGCGGGAGGGCTGGCGTGTGATCCGTGCGTTGCGCCGCTGTCGATTCGATGCCGTGCTGGATTTGCAGGGACTCATCAAATCCGCCGTGCTGGCGCGCCTGATCGGCACGCCGGTGTTCGGGCTGGATGCGGAGCACCTGCGGGAGCGGGCGGCGGGCTGGCTGCAAGCCTCCACGCCCGTCCATCCGGAGGAGCGGCATGTGATTCAGCAGTTGCGGCGCGTGGCGGCGGCACCCTTTGCGCCCGATCCGGCGCCGCCGGAATCCCCCTTGCCGCTGGTGGCGCCACGTGCCCCATGCACCGAAACCATGCGACAGGCCGGCGCGCAAACGCTGGTCGCATGGGGGGTGCATGCGCCATTCGCATGGCTGCACGCGGGCGGCGGCTGGGCCACCAAGCAACTGCCCCTGCCCACATGGCAGGCCGTGGCCAAGGGGCTGGCGGCACGGGGGATCACACCGCTCATTGGCTGGGGGAACACGGTCGAACATGAAACCGCGCAAGCCATCGCGAAAGCGGTTCCAGACGCCATCGTGGCGCGTGCACGCCTCGACATCACGCCGCTGTGCGGCGTGCTGGCGGCCGCCGACGTGGCCATCGGGCCGGATACGGGCGTGATTCACCTGGCTGCGGCGCTGGGCGCGCCCACGGTCAGCTTCTGGGGGCCGTCCGCTTCGTGGCGATCCGGCCCCGCGGGGCCGCGCCATCGGCATGTGGAGTCGCATCCTGCGTGCGGGCCCTGTTTCCAACGCCGCTGCGACCGATTCATCTGCATGGATATGCTGGAGGCAGACGATATACTGGCTGCCGTTGATGAACTGCTTGCGTAATCTTCTGTGGGCGCCCCTGTGCGCGGCGGCGCTGGTTGTGCCGGCCGCAAGTCTTGCGCGCGCGACCGGCGATGGCTGCATGCCGTTCGCCGGCGAACGCATGCGGTTCAATGTGGGCTGGGAGTTCATCAACGCCGGCACGGCGCACATGCGCGTCATGTCGGACGGCGCGCATTACCGGATCGACACCGAGGCGCGCTCGAACAAGTTGCTGGATGTGTTTCACAAGGTGCGCGACCGTATTGTTTCCGAGGGCGAATGCCGGGGCGACCGGCTGCAGAGCACGCGGTTCGACGTGACCCAAAACGAAGGCCGCTACCATGCACGCAAGACCGTGCGCTTTCTGTGGCGGAAGCATCAGGTGGTGCGCACCAAAAAGGGAAAAACGGAAACCTTCGACGTGCCCGCCGGCCATCTGAACGCCTTGGACGCCTTCTTCGCGGTGCGCAAGATGCGCCTGACGCCGGGAAGCGTGGTGCGTGTGCCGATGTTTGATTCCCGCAAGCAATACGAGGTGGTGGTGCGTGTGCTGGGGCGAAAGACGATGCGCGCGCCGTGGGGCGAGCGCGTTCAGACCATCGAAATCGAACCGAAGCTGAAAACAAAAGGTATCTTCTCCAGCAAGGGCAAGGTGAGGATCTGGCTGACCGACGATGCGCGGCATATTCCACTGAAGATGGCCGCCCGCATCAAGTTCGGCCACATCGTGGCCAGACTGGTGGATTATCAGGCGAGCAACCCCCAGCCGTGACCCGCTCGACCGAACGCCATCCTCCAGCCCCCGGCCGTGGAGCCATGCAGGCATGAAACGGCTGTTGACCTGGCTCTATCTCTTGCGCAAGACCTTTTTGACCGTCGCCTCCCGTCGGCATTATTCCCAATATGGCGAAGATGTCGTGTTGCGTGACTGGTTCCATCGCGCTCCGCCGGGCGTGTTTGTCGACGTGGGGTGTTACCATCCCCGCAAGTTTTCCAACACGTATTGGCTGTACAAACACGGCTGGCGGGGCGTCAATGTGGACATTGACCCGCTCAAGGTCCAAGCCTTCCGGATGGCTCGACCGAAAGATATCAACATCCTGGCCGGCGTTGGCGACCGAGAGACCACCGCCACCGTCTATCGCTTCGGCAAATATGGACTGGGCACGACAATCGACCCCGATCTGGCCGCCGCAACCCGGGAACCACTGCGGGAAAAGCAGACGGTGCGGATTCACACGCTCGAATCCATTCTCGCCGAAACACCATGGAAGGATGCGCCGATCGATCTGTTGAGCATTGACGTGGAAGGCATGGACCTGGCCGTGCTGCGCGGCTTCGATCTCGCCAAGCATCGCCCCAGGCTCATTCTGATCGAACTGCACGCCGATGCCATCCATGAGGTGCTGGAATCCGCACTGCACCGCCATCTGCGCGAGCATGACTATGTGCTGTGCAACTGGGTGGGACTCACATTGTTCTACCGTCGTTCGGACGTTCGTCTGAAAGAGTGGCCGCGCCGATGATCCGTCACACCGCGCCTGCACACCTTGCGGTCATTGTCTCCACCTACAACAATCCGGCATATCTGAAGCTGGCGCTGGAAGGATACCGACGGCAACAATGCCGTGATTTTTCCATCTACATTGCCGACGACGGATCCACTGCGGAAACCCGGAAGCTGATCGAACGCCTCGGACAGGACTTTCCGGTTCCCGTCGAACACATCTGGCACGAAGACAAGGGCTTTCGCAAGGCGCGCATCCACAACAAAACGCTGGCGCGCATCCGCGAAGACTACGTGCTGCTGACCGACGGCGACTGCATTCCGCCGCCGTCGCTGATCGCCGTTCACCGCCGGATGGCCCGACGCGGATGTTTTGTCAGCGGCAGTCGCATTCTGCTTTCCCGCACCTTCAGCGAGCGATTGCTGCGTGGGGATGTGTCGCTGCCGATGCATGCCGGCGCATGGATCGCCCGTCGGATACGTGGCGACGTGAACCGCATATTTCCGCTGCTGGCGCCGGCGCATGTGTCGCGGCCGCATGCGCGGCTTGCGGGCATCCGCGGCTGTCACATGGCCTGCTGGCGCGATGACCTGGTGCGGGTGAACGGCTTCGACGAAGGTTTCGAGGGCTGGGGACGCGAGGACTCCGACCTGGCGGCCCGCCTGTTGCACGCCGGCGTCCGGCGCATGGATCTGCGCGGCGTGCCGGTGCTGCACCTGTGGCACGCCGAGGCCAGCCGGGATCGGCTGGACGACAACGACGCCATGCTGCGCGCATGCCTGCGGGAACGGCGCATCGAGGCCGTTCGCGGCTTGCGACAGCTCGAGGACGACGCCCATGGGTAAAATCTCTGTTTACATCATTGCCTTTAATGAGGAGCAGAAAATCGCCCAAGCTGTCGAAAGTGTGCGCTGGGCCGATGAAATCATCGTCGCCGATTCCCACAGCACCGACCGCACCGCCGAAATCGCGGAACGTCTCGGCGCGAAGGTGGTGCAAATTCCCTTCACCACTTTCGGCAAGCTGCGCAACGACGCCATTGCCGCCTGTGCGCACGACTGGATCTTCAGCCTGGACGCCGATGAACGCTGCACCCCCGAGGCCGAACGGGAAATCCGCCGGATCATCCACTCGAACGATGCACGGGATGCCTATTACGTTCCCCGGCGCAATTATTTCATGGGCCGCTGGATCAGACATGGCGGCTGGTATCCGGACTACCGGCAGCCGCAGCTGTTCCGCAAGGGCGCGCTGGTCTTCCGGGATCGTGACGAGGTGCACGAAGGCTATGAGGTGCGGGGGCGCGTTGGCCACCTGAAGGCTGCAATCTGGCAGTTTCCCTACCAAAATCTCGAACAACTGCTGGACAAGGCCAACCGCTATTCATCGCTGGGCGCGCGCAAGCTCGCGCGCAACGACGTGCGGGCAGGCATGAGCAAGGCCTTGGGGCATGCCATCGGCGCCTTTTTGCGTATCTACATCCTGAAACTGGGCTTCCTGGATGGCTGGGCCGGCTTCGTGATCGCATTGGGCAATTTCGAGGGCACATTCTACCGCTACGCCAAGCTGGTGGAACGACAACGGGGATGGGATAGCCCCCCGGACATGCGCTGATTCAGGCAAGACAAGCCGTCGCCCGACGATAGGATGCGCGCCATGAATGATGCATCCATGCAAGGCCGCTTCGCCCGTCTGGAACACTGGTTCGCCACGCATCGCATCGCGGCCACCCTGCCGGTGGCGCTCCTGCTCGTGGCGTTCGCCCATCCAACGCCGGCGTCGGTGGTCATTGGCGGCGCGCTGGTGACGCTGGGCGAGGCCCTGCGCATTTGGGCCTCCGGACATATCGACAAAAATGCGCGCCTGGCCACCGCCGGACCCTACGCCCACACGCGCAATCCGCTGTATGTGGCCAACCTGGTGTTGCTGGCCGGTTTCTGCGCGATGGCTGCCAACCCTTGGGTCGCCGTGCTGGCGCTGGCGGCGTTCGCCCTGATCTATCGCCCCGTGATTCGCGAGGAAGCCCGGCACATGCTGGCGTTGTTTGGTGATGAATACCGCGAATGGTCGCGCGAGGTGCCGCTGTTTTTCCCCCGGCTGACGCGCGCGCCGCATCGCCGCGGCCGGTTTTCGTGGGCGCTGGTCGTCAAGCACCGCGAGCACCGCAACGCACTGGCATTCGGCGCGGGCATCGCGTTGTTCTGGGCCCTGCATTACTGGAGAAGCTGAGATTCGCGCACTGATTGTCGTATGCCGCTATCTGGGCGATGTGCTGCTGGCCACGCCGCTGGCCCGCGCCCTGCACGAAGCCGGTCACACAGCCGACTGGCTGGTGGCGCGCGGCACGGAATCCATGCTGGAGGGCCAGCCATTCGCGCATCAGGTGTTCACCGTCGGCGCCTCCCTTCCGTGGCGGGCGCAGTGGCGCCTGGCACGCGAGCTGTGGGGTCGCTACGACATCGCGTTCGTGCTGACCGCCTCCGACCGGCCGATGGCGCTGGCGCGCGCGGCCTCGGCGAACATCCATGCGCTGATTCCGGCCCGGGGCTGGCCATATGCCTGGAAGCGCCGGCTGGCCCGGCGCTGGATTCCGTATGAAGATGCGGAGCACATGGTCTGGCGCGCGATACGGCTCGGCCGCATGGCCGGCCTTTCGCCGCCCGCTCGCGCCGGACTGGACTGGTCGGCGGAAGACGAGGCCACGGTGCGCCGCGCCCTGCCCTGGCCCGGAAGCGACACCTTCGTGCATATCCACCCCTTCGCCCGCTGGCGCTACAAATGGTGGCCGGATACGCATTGGCGGGCGCTGATACGGCACATCGCGGACGCGGGTCTGAAGGTGGCTGTCACCGCAGCGCCGGGCGAAGGGAAACGGGCGGCCAGACTGCTCGATGATCTGGACGCCGCTTCCGCCTGCGTGATGGAAGGCACACTGAACTGGCGGCAGTTGGCCTGCCTGTCCCGGCTGGCGGCGGGCTTCGTGGGGTTGGACACGGCCAACACGCATCTGGCCGCCGGAGCGGACGCGCGCGTCGTCGCCATTTTTGGCCCCACCGACCCGCGCCTTTGGGGCCCATGGCCTGCGGACTTCGAAGGGCAGGCGCCCTGGCGCGCCGCCGCACCATCGGGCATGCAGCGATGCGGCAATGTGTCTTTGTTGCAAGGAACACAATCATGCATCCCCTGCCAGCTGGAAGGTTGCGAGCGGCGACCGGACAGCGATTCGAGGTGTCTGGCCTCCATCATGTCCGAAACCGTATGGCGCGAGCTGCAATGGCGTCTGGAGCAACCGGCATGAGCAACGCGATGGCCCGTATTCGAACAGCAGCGGGCCGCACGGCGTTCGCGACCCTGCTCGTCGCGGCCGCCGCCTACCCCTTTTCGGTCGCCGTGGCCAACATCGGCCTGGGCGCGTTCATGGCTCTGTCGTTGGCATCGGGCCAGGCCCTGGACGGCGGGCGCCGAATGTGGCGTGCGCACCGGCCGCTGACCGCAGCGTGGCTGGCCTATCTGGCACTGCTCCCACTGGGACTGTTGTGGAGCAACGATCCGTCATGGGGCGCGCACCTGATGGCGCGGCAGTGGTTCTGGCTGGCCATGCCGGGCCTCGTCGGCTGCCTGGCCGATCCCGACCGTCGCCGCATGACGCTGATGGCGCTCAGCGTCAGCCTGACCGCGCACCTGCTGTTCAGCGCGGGGCAGATGCTGGGCCTCGTTCATTTTGCCAAGGATGGCTCGGACGCCAACGACGCCACCGGCCATATCGGCCATATCGGGTTCGGCATGGTTTACGGCACTTGGGCCGCATGGCTGGCGCACCGGGGTTGGTTCGCCCGCGGCTGGCAGCGCGCGGGGATCTGGCTGCTGGCCGGATGGGCGGTCATCATGGTGCTGCTGGCTCAGGGGCGGGGCGGTTACATCATCGCCGTGGCGCTGCCGCTGCTGACTGCGTGGCGGCTGCTCGGTGGCGGCTGGAAACGCACCGGCATGGTGCTGGCCGCCGCCGCCCTGACGGGCCTGCTGATCTCCGCCGGGCCGGGCCGTGCGCGCGTGACCCAGGCATGGCACGAACTGCAAGCCATCGCTCGGGGCGATTTCCGGCACGCCGATCCGCGCTGGGCGATGTGGAATGCGGCCATCCATGTGTGGCGCGAGCGCCCGTTCCTGGGCGCGGGCACCGGCGGATTCCGGCAAGAAGCCGCGCGTTTCGCCCGCGCCCACCCCGGGCAATGGTGGCCGGGCATGGGCATCGAGCCCGCGCATCCGCACAACATGTATCTCCTGGCGCTGTCCCGGTGGGGGACTCTCGGCGCATTGGCCCTGGTCATGCTGCTGGTGGTCTGGACGCGCACCGGATGGCGCGCGGACTGGCGCGTATCGGACGCCGGAAGCCTGGCCGCGCTGCCGCCGCTCGGTTTGGCGTTGCACGGACTGGTCGCGCCCTCGCTGGAAGAACATTTCCCCGGCCTGCTGGCGCTGTTGCTCGCCAGCGCGGGGCTGGCCGGGTTGCTCAGGCCTGACCCATCCGGTGCGACAACCAGTGCATCACGCGCTGGCGGACAAGCCAGAACATCTCGCCGCCGGAACTCAGCCAGCCCGGCAACGCGCCCCGCTCCGCCCGCCGCCACAGCCATGCACCGCACGCCAGCAACACCAGCTGCCCCGCCCACATGCTCCACCACGGAAACACGCCCGCATCCACCTGCCGGTGCAGGGTCAGTTGCATGTTGTAGACCAGAATCAGCAGCCCGATGCCCATCAGGAACGACCCCATCCGTCCGGCCCGCTTGGGCGCCAGAGACAACGGCAGCGCAAACAGGCACAGCGCCAGCACTGTCGTGGGCAAAATCAGGCGACGGTGCCACTCCGCCTCCGCTTCGGGCGTGTGCTGTGTGCGCAGACGATGCCACAGCTCGGCCGGTGTCATCAGCACCACATGATCGCCCGAATGCAGCACACGCACCGCGCCCAGCCCGGCAATCGGCATGTTCACATCGTAGTTCCTGAAGGCCAGCACACGCTGTTTGGCCCCTTGGCCCTCCAGCCGCACGCCATTCCACATCCGCAGCCGCACGCCGCCAGCGGCTGGCGCGAGCTCCGCCATTTCCGCCAGGTAAAACACGGGGCCGCCGGCCCGGTTGTCCGACACCATGACCCCGTGGTAGCGCCCCCGATCGTCCCGCCCCTCGACATAGAAGGTGATCTTGTCCACCTCGCGCGAGAAGCGGCGGGGGGTGAAATCCGGCGCGCCCTTCAGGTGGTAGAGCTTCACCAGCAAGCCGTTGAACGCCAGTTGCCCCTTCGGCAGCCCCACCATGGCCATCCACGCCAGCCCGAGATACAGCGCCACAGCGACCAGCATCAAGCTGCGGAAGATGCGCGCATACGACAACCCCGCGGCGCGCAGCGCATCCATCTCGCTGTTTTGCTGCAATCCCGCCACCACATTCTGCATCGACAGGAAAAACGCGATGGGCACGGTGAGCAACGAGAAATACGGCAGCACGAACACCAGCATCTGCCCCAGCAACGACCACGGCGCGCCACTGTCCGCCAGCAGAGGCAACAACCGCAAGGCGCGCCCCAGCAGCAGCACGCCGCACACCAACGCCAGCCCGCCGACGAACGGCCCCAGCCACAGGCGAAGCACATAGCGATCCAGAATCACGCGCCTTCTCCGCCGCCCGCGCCACCGGAAAACACGCGCCGCACCGCATCCGGATCGCACACCAGCAGCACATCGCACCCCGCTGCCCGCGCCTTGGCCGCGGCCTCGCGCACATTCCCGCCCGCGCCCTTCATGGCCAGATCGTCGCTCCACACCCGGCCGGAAAAACCGAACCTCCGACGGAGCACCCCGCCAATCCACGCATCCGAAAACGTCGCCACCTCCGGCGCCACTGCCGGATACCGGACATGCGCCGTCATCACATGCCGCAATCCTCGCACCGCCAGCCGACGAAACGGCTCCGCCTCGGCCAATACGATCTCCGGTGACGCATCCACACTCGGAGCGACCAGATGCGAGTCGGCATCGGCGCGTCCATGTCCCGGAAAATGCTTGCCGACGGCTTCCACCCCCGCGTCATGCAGACCACGCACGCAGGCCCCACCCAGCGCGCACACGGCTTCCACATCGTCGCTCCATGCACGATTGCCAATGACCGCATGCGCCGAGGGATGAAACACATCCAGCACCGGCGCGCAGTTGTGCGTGAATCCCAGATCGGCCAACGCCCGTCCCGTTTCCAGCGCATCGCGCCAGACCGCGTCCACCGCTTCCCCGGGAGCGATGTGAAAGCGCTCCCCATGCTCGGCGGCTGGCCGCCGGCGATTGAAGGGCGGCCAGTCCATGCGATGCACGCGCCCGCCCTCCTCATCCACCACGGCCCACAGCTTCCGTCCGGCCACCTGACGCGCATCATCGATCAGGGCGCGCACCTGCGATGGAGACGCCATGTTGCGCGCAAACAGGATCACACCCAGCGGCGGCGTCCGGCGCAGCCAATCCCGCTCCTGCGCCGTCAGCCGATGGCCGCGCAGCCCGATCACCATGCACTCATGCATCGTGCCGCCCCCGCACATCCAGCCGGTCGCGCAAGGCATCGCCCAGCAGATTCACCGCCATCACCATCAGAAACAGCATCAGCCCCGGCCACAGCACCAGCGTGGGCGCCACCAGCATCAGACGCGAGCCCTCGCGTATCATCGTGCCCAGCGAAGCCGCCGGAGGCTGCACGCCCACACCCAGAAACGACAGCCCCGCCTCGCCAATCATCACCGCCGCCAACCCGAAGGTCGCTTCCACCAGCAACGGCGCGGCAACATTGGGCAACAGATGGCAAGCGCCGATGCGCAACCCGCCGCTGCCCGCCGCCCGAGCGGCCTCGACGAACGCCGATTGTTTCAGCGACAGCGTCTGCGCCCGCGCCAACCGTGCAAACCCCACCCAACCGACAGCGGCCAGCGCCATCACCAGCCGATCCACGCCGGGTCCCAGCATCGCCGCCAGGGCGATGGCCAGCAAAATGCCGGGAAAGGACAACACGATATCCGCCAACCGCATCAGAAGCGCATCCACCCAGCCCCCCAACCAGCCGGCCATCAGGCCCGCGCCGATGCCAGCCACCGCCGAGCAGGCGACCACCGCCACGCCAATCCCCGCCGAAAGCCGGACACCCTCGGCCACGCGGTCCAGCACATCGCGCCCCAACGCATCGCAGCCCAGCGGATGGGCCATGCTCATGCCGGCCAGCGCCGCATCCAGGTTTACCGCGCGTCCTTCCGCTCCCAAAACCGCCGCCAGCAACGCCAGCGCCACCGGCGCGGCGGCGCAGGCCAGTGCCACCCGCACCGCAGGGGCGGCCAGAAAACCGTTCACCGAGCTTGCCTCTGCCGGGGGTCGAGCCAAAGTCCCAAAATATCCGCCATCAGATTGGCCATCACATAACTGGCCGCGATCAGCAGCACGCACCCCTGCACCAGTGGATAATCCCGCCGCTGGATGGCCTCGATGGTCAGGCGGCCCAGCCCCGGCCAGTCAAACACGGTCTCGGTGATCACCGCGCCGCCCAGCACCGCGCCCAGTTGCAAGGCAAACATCGTCACCACCGGCGCCGCCGCCAGCCTTGCCGCATGCCGCCACCAGATGGCGCGCTCGCTCACACCCATCGCCCGCGCGGTGCGAATCGCGTCCGCCCCCATCGCCTCCAGCCAGCTGGCGCGCGCCATGCGCGACAGCACGGCCGCCAGCGCCGTGCCCAGCGTGATGGCCGGCAAGATGATGCTCCCCGGCTGGTTCATGCCCGACACCGGCAACCACCCCAGCCAGACAGAAAAGCACAGCATCAGCAACGGCCCGAGCCAGAAGTTGGGAATGGACACACCCAACAGCGAAAACCCCATCGCGGCCATGTCCTGACGTTTGCCGGCATGCCGCGCGGCCCACCAGCCCAGCGGCAACGCCAACGCCACGGCCAATATCAGGCTCGCGCCGGCCAGCCGCGCGGTGGCCGGCAACCGCTCCAGCATCAGATCGAGCACCGGACGCCCGTCCACCAGGCTGCGCCCCCAGTCGCCCACGGCCAGCCCCTTGAGAAAACCGGCGTATTGCACCGCCAGCGGTTCGTCCAGATGCAGCGCATGCCGCAGCCGGGCCCGATCGACATCCATCGCCGTTTCGCCCAGCAACGCATCCACCGGATCGCCCGGTGTGAGGTGCAACAACAAAAACACCAGCGTGGCCACGCCCAGCAACGTGGGCACGGCCTGGGCGATGCGAACCAGCACCATGCGCGCCAACATGCGCCCAAGCCTACTCCGCTCCGAGCCGGAAGTCGTCTTCAGGTGCTGTCCAGCATCTCACGCATGTGGTCGTTCACCCACAACAGCGCCTCGGTGTGCAATCGCACCAGGTCGCCCATCGCCACGCCCAGTCCGCGGGCGATCTCGTCCGTCTCTGCCCAATCGTCCCGTTCCAGGGCCTCCACCAGCGCCAGCTCCCGACCGCGCGGCGTGGCACGATCAAGCAAGCCCGCATGAATATCCTCGGGCAGATACAGTTGCTCCAGCGCGGTCTGCATCGGCGTGCCGAGAATCGCGTCCAGCAATGAAAACATACCCAACACGAAATAATCGCTCTTGCGCGCCGGCGCGCGCTTCTCCGCCAGCTTTTCCAGCATGCGACCGCGCAACAGTGCCATGCGCATCAGCTCCGGGGGCCTGTCCTTGCCGAGGGCCGCCAGCATCATCACAGACAGCCATTGCCGGATGTTCGCCAGGCCCAGCAATGCCAGCGCCTGACGCACGGACTCGATCTTGCGCCGCATGCCGAAAGCGGCCGAGTTGATGTATTTCAGCAACCGGTAGGACAGCGTGACATCGCGCAGAATCACTTCCTCGACATCGGCGATGGCCTCGGCCGTCATCACCCGCTGCATCGCCTGCATCACAGCCAAGCGCGATTCGGGCAGTTTGCGCCCTTCCACCACCTGCGGCTTGCAAAAGAAAAAACCCTGAAATCGCTCGCACCCCAGCGCCAGCGCGCGTTCATGCTGTTCCAGCGTCTCCACCATGCCGGCCACCAGAGTCAGACCGCGGGCGCGGCCCTCCGCCGCCGTCCGTTCGGCATCGGCGTCACACATGTTCACCTTGATGGCGTCGGCGGCCTCGAACCACGCTGCATCCTCCGGCAAGCCGCCCAGCATGACCGAGCGGCCGGCCGCCCGCATGTCCCGGCAGACCGTCAACGCCTCGTCGTCCGCGCCCATGCCCGCCGGCAACTGCACGCCCAGGATCTCGGGGGGGGAACTCCTCCAGCATGCCATGCAACAGCAATGCCCTCGATGCCTTGACATACACCGGCAGATTGCCGGACAACCGGTGCAGCCCCAAGTCCATCAGCCCGCCCACCAGCACATGCGCCGTCATTTCCTCGTCGGTCGCCGGCGATCCGTCCGCCGCGCCCTCGGGTCTGCGAAACAGCAGCTCGTAAGCCACGGTGCGGAAGTCGCGGTCGAGAATGGGCTGCCGCCCGACAAAGAACTGCTCCATGATGACACTCCCGGATGGTTTGCCGGATACAAGCAACCCGCGGGCCAACCCGCGCCGCGCCAGCCTAGCGTGCCCGGAACAGCCGCCACAGCCACGCACCGCCCGCCGCCAGCATCACGGACGACAGCGCCATGCCCATCGTCACATGCCCGAACAGGAACCCCAGTTGCGGGTCGGGCTGGCGAAACTGCTCGCAGAAAATGCGCGCCATGGCGTAGCCGGTCAGGAACAGGGCCACCCGCGCGCCGTCCGGCCAATCCCTGCCACGCGTGAACCACAACAAGCCGAACAGCGCCAGCCCTTCGAGCGACAACTCATACAACTGACTCGGGTGACGCGGCTCGGGCCCGGCCTGCGGAAACACCATGCCCCAAGGCACATCCGTCACCCGTCCCCACAACTCGCCGTTGATGAAGTTTCCCAACCTCCCCAAAGCCAGCCCCAGCGGCGCGACGGTGAAGAAACGATCCGCCAGCGAAAGAAACGGCAGCCCGTGCCGGCGGCAATACAGCCAGCCCGCCAGCAGCGGCCCGGCCAATCCGCCGTGAAACGACATGCCGCCGCGCCAGACGTAAAACACCTCCACCGGATGCGCGGCGTAATACGGCAGATTGTAAAACAGCACA
>CAYVBG010000028.1:0-12330 GCA_964449205.1 uncultured Zetaproteobacteria bacterium
CGGCGCGGGGTGAGGCTGTATCGCCGGAAATAAAAGGCCCCGACGCCGCCACGCCGGAGCCGCCCTGCGCGTAGGATTGGAGGCCCTGGCGGGGGCTGCTCGCGCAATGGGCGTATCTGGATGGAAGTATAGGAGGTTCGCATGGCTGGCGCAAACATTCGGGTGAATGTGGATGACAAGCGCGTGCGCGAGACGCTCAATCGGCTGGTTCGCGCGGGCGGCGATATGGAAGATGCGCTGGCGGCCATCGGCGAGCATCTGATCACAAGCCATCGCGCGCGTTTTGCCGAGGGCGTGGATCCGGAAGGAACCCCTTGGGCGCCGCTGGATCCGAAGACAGTGGCGCGCAAGAAGCGAAACGCCGACAAGGCGCTGATCGCCAGCGGCATGCTGATGGAGACCTTGCGCTACCAAACTGCGGCAGACCGACTGGAGTTCGGCACGGATCGCATCTATGGCGCCACGCACCAGTTCGGCCGGCCGGAGGCGAACATCCCCGCCCGGCCCTTCCTCGGCGTCTCGCGCGAGGACGAGGCGGAGATCGAGGCCATCATCGCCGAGCATATCCGGCGCGCCATCCCCTGACGCCTTGCGCGCCTCGAAAGCCGCTTGCATGATACGCGCATGAACTGACTTGCGAGCCGCCGGAATCCGTTCCGGCGGTTTCTTTTTTTCCGGGGCGGCAGCGTTCGCCGCATGCACCGGGATGAACACGACCTGACATCGCTGATCCGGACGCGCCGCGCATTGCGGCGCGACATCCTGCGCGAGCTCTACATGGCCCTGCCGGAGCGCCGGGCGTGGCGGCGCGAGTTGATGGAGCGGCTGGGCGCGCCCCGCGAGGAGGCGGAGATTGCGCTGTGGATGCTGGCCTCCGCCGGCCATGTGGCTGCGGATCAGGTGCGCGTAGCCATCACGGCGGCAGGCTGCCTGGCCTTCGAGCGCATGGAGGTCGATCACATGGAGGCGGGCGAATGAAAGGCCGGCTTTCATCCCTGATCCGCCGCCGCGAGACCATCGATCTCGGCGTGGTCGTCTGCCAGATCGGCGATCTGGCCGAGGGCGGCCGCACGCAGCGCGTGCATCTGATCCCCGTGGACGAACATGGCATGGTCAACGGCATCGATGGCCGCCGCTGGCGGTTCAATGGCGAAAAGCTGCTGGCCAATGCGGCGAAATATCCGGTCAAGTATCCCGGCGATTATTTCCATGCCTCGCTCACCGCGCCGGAGACCGGCGCGGACGCGCCCGCCTGCGGCTGGATTGATCCGGCCACGCTCACGGTCGAAGACAACGGCCTGTGGGGCGAGGTGGAATGGACGGAGCGCGCGGCCAATGCCATCCGCGAGAAGGAATACCGCTATCTCTCCCCCGTGTTCCTGGCCGACCGCAAGACCGGCGAGACGGTCGCGTTCAAGGGCTTCGGCCTCACCCACTACCCGAACCTCGGCGATCTCTCGCCGGTGGCGAACTCACAACTGGAGGACAATGCAATGGAAGAACTGTTGGAGCGTCTGCGGCGCATCCTGAATCTGCCCGAGCTTGCGACGGCGGACGATGTGATCGCGGAGCTGGAAAAAGCCATTTCGATCCTGCGCGGCCAGGCCGGCGAGGCTCAGGCGAATACGCGACTCCCGGAACTGGCTGGGGCGGTCGTGGCATCCATCGAGACGAATGCGCAAGTCGATCCGAAGGATTTCGTGCCGCGCGCGGAGTTCGACCGGCTGCGCACGGAACTGAATCAGGTGCTGACCGAGCGCGAGAACGCGCGCGTGGAGGCTGCGGTGAACGAAGCGCTGGAGAAGGGTGTGATCGCGCCAGCCTCGCGCGAGTGGGCCGAAAACTACTGCCGCAAGGATCCGGAGGGCTTTGCCGAGTTTGTGGCGAATGCGGCGCGTGTGGTGCCGCTGGGCGAGGAGCTGAACGGCCAGCAGGCGCCTGCCGGCGAACCCGCGCTCACGCCGGAGGCCATTGCGGTGTGCGAGCAGCTCGGGCTGTCGCGCGAGGAGTTTTTGCAAGCCATGAAGGAAGAACAGGGGGAATAAATCATGCCGTTGACCAATGATCGAAACACGCCCATGCGTCAGGGCGACATGGTGACGCTGCCGGTGGAGGCGAACACGACGATCTACGCCGGCGCAATGGTGGCCGTGAACGCGGCGGGCAACGCGGTTCCGGCGGCCGACGCGGCGGGGCTGACCGTGATCGGCCGCGCCGAGGCGCAGGTTGACAACACTGGTGGCGCGGCGGGCGCACTGACCATCCAGGTGCGCCGGGGTGTGTTCCAGTTCGCCAATTCGACGGCGAGTGCGCTGACCGCTGCCGATGTCGGCCAGGTCGCGCATGTGGCCGACGACGCCACCGTCGCGAAAACCACCACGAACTCCATCGTCGCAGGCAAGGTGCTGGGTGTCGAGGCCGGCGGCGTCTGGGTCGAAATCCGCTAAGGGAAAGGAGAGACAATCATGATTGTGAATGCACAGGCGCTGCGAAACGCGAACATCGGCTTCAAGAAGCTGTATCAGAATGCGTTCGAAGCGGTGGAGCGCCGCTACCCGTTGGTGGCGATGGAAACGCGCAGCACGACCGCCGCGAACGACTACAAGTGGCTGGGCCAGATCCCCGGCCTGCGCGAATGGCTGGATGAGAAGGTTGTCCACAACCTGGCCGCGCACGGCTACTACCTGCCGAACAAGGACTACGAGGTGACCATCGGTGTCGATCGCAACGACATCGAGGACGATCAACTCGGCATCTACGAGCCGCGCATCCAGGCCATCGGCGATGCGGCCGCGCGCCATCCCGACCTGCTGGTCTGGGAGGCTCTGGTGGCTGGCTTGGCTGGAGGACAAGGCTTCGATGGCGTCAACTTCTTCAGCACGGCGCATCCGACGGATGGTGTGGATCCGGCCAATGGCACTTATGCCAACCGCCCTGCCGTGCTGGGCACCGGCGAGGTCTGGTTCCTGATGGACGATACCCGGCCGGTGAAGCCGATGATCTTCCAGAAGCGCAAGGACTACACCTTCGTGGCGCAGACCACGCCGGAATCGCCGGATGTGTTCAACACGCGCACCTTCAAGTATGGCATCGAGGCGCGCGTGGCTGTCGGCTACGGCCTGCCGCAGCTCATCTACGCGAGCCGCGAGCCTCTGAACGCCACGAGCTATGCCGCAGCGCGCATGGCACTGGCCAGCATCAAGCGGCCGGACGGCAGCCCGCTCGGCATCCGGGGAACGCGCCTGATCGTCGGCGAGGGCAACTTCGAGGCGGCCAATGTGCTGCTGACCAACGACCGCGATGTGAATGGCGCGACCAACACCTGGAAGGGCACGGCGAAGCTGTCCGTGGTCGAGTATCTGACCGGCAAGTAAGGCGGAGGGAGCAAGGCGGGGCAACATGCCCCGCCCCTCTTCCAAACCCGCTTGCGTGAAATGAAACCAATCGAAGGAGACTGGATATGGCAATCAAGATTGTAGTCGAGCCGCACAATGGCCTCTCGTTGCCGAAGGTGGGGCATCTGCCGCAGGGCGAGCACACGGTCGATCTGACCGAGGCCGACCTGAAAGGCGCGGAAGGCGTGAAGATCATCAAGGCGAAGAAGCAGGCCTCCGGCCAAGGCGGCCAGGGCAATCAGGCCCAGGCGCAGCAGGCGAAGGCGTAAGCGGCCATGCCCTACACCACGCGCGCGGAGATGATCGAGCGATTCGGTGAGCGGGAGTTGATCCAGCTCACCGATCGTTCGGGCGCCGGCATCATCGATGAGGCCGTGCTCTCCCGCGCGATGGCCGATGCCGATGCGGAGATCGATGGATATTTGCGCGAGCGCTATGCGCTGCCGTTGGCTGCGGTGCCGCCAGTGCTGGCGCGGCTGGCCGCGAACATCGCGCGCTACAACCTCTACGACGAGATGGCGCCGGAGGAACCGCGTCGCCGCTATGAGGATGCGGTGCGCACGCTCAAGGCCATCGCGAAGGGCGAAGTCCACCTCGGTCTGCCGACCGGCGGCGCAGCGCCGGCCGTCGGCGCGCCGAAGGTGGCCGGCCCCGCGCGCACCTTCAGCCGCAATGGGTTGAGGAGCTACTGATGTCCGTCATTGCCACGGTTGAGGACGCCATCATCGCCTCAGTATCCGCTCGCCTCGGCAACAAGGTGCGCGGCGTGGAATCACTGGCCGGGCCGTGGACGGTGGACGCGCTCAAGCAGGCGCTCCAGTTCGCACCATGCGTGAGGGTCGGCTTTCTCGGTGGTGACACCACGCCAGATGCCGATGTTTCGATCCGCGCACGCTTCGGCGTGTATCTGATCGTCGGTCATGCGCTGGCCGCGCAGCGCAGGCGCGGCGCGGCTCAGGTCATCGGCCTGTATGACATGCTGGAGGCGGTCGCACCGGCACTGCACGAGATGTCGGTTCCCGGTGTTGGCTCGCTGGTGGTGCGTGGCACGGCAACAGCATTTGCCGAATACACGCTCCAGATGGGCGGCGCGGTCTATGCGCTGAACTGCGAGATGCCGGCAATGGTGATGCCGGATGCCGATCCGATACCGGCGCTGGATGCGTTTGTCACATTCCACGCCGATTCCGACATCACCGGCGATGGCGCGCCGGAAATCATCACAGAGGAGGCTCTGCCGCAATGACGAACACGATCAAGATCAAGCCTGCCGACGGACTGCGGGTGCGCGATCCGGAGACTGGTCGGCCGCTGGCAAAGGCCGGTGAGGAAAAACCGCGCAACGCCTACTGGCTGCGCCGTCTGCAATGCGGCGATGTGGTGGCTGTCGTCGCCAAGGGAGGTAAGAAGTAATGCCTGGAATCGGATTCACCCAGATCCCCGCAAATCTGCGCCTGCCGGGCGCATACATCGAGTTCGACGCATCACTGGCCGGACTCGCGCAGGCGTCGTTCAAGCGTCTGATCCTCGGCCAGCGGCTGGCCAGCGGCCAGAGCGCGGCCGGCGTGCCGGTGCGAATCACCAGCGCCGCACAGGCAGAGCGCGAATTTGGCCGCGGATCGCAGATTGCCGCGATGCTCGGCCATGTGATGGCCATCGACCCCTGGACGGAAACTTGGGCCATTGCGCTGGATGACAATCCGGCGGGCAGCGCTGCCTCCGGCAGCATTGCGCTGACCGGGCCGGCCACCGCGCCCGGCACGCTGAATGTGTATATCGGCGGTCGGCGGGTGCAGGTCGGCGTCGGCTCCGGCGATGCGGCCGCGACCATCGCGACCAATCTGGCTGCGGCCATCAATGCGGACACGAGCTTGCCGGTCACGGCGACATCGGCCACCGGCACGGTGACGCTGACCGCGCGCAACGCGGGCGAGGCCGGCAACGGCATCGACATCCGCCTCAACTACTACGGCGAGGCCACGCCGGCCGGCGTCGGCGTGACGATCACCGCGATGAGCGGCGGCACGGGCAACCCGGACATCACGGCGGCCATCGCCGCGATGGGCAGCGAGTGGTATCGCTGGATCGCGATGCCGTGGACGGACACGGCCAACATCGTGGCGTTGGAGACTGAGCTGGCCGACCGCTATTCGGCGATGCGCCAGATCGGCGGTCGGGCGTTCGCCGCCATCGCCGGCACGCACGCCGCCGTCACCACGTGGGGCAACGGGCGCAACAGCCCGCATGTGTCGGTGCTGGGGGGCCAGGGCTCGCCCACGCCGCCGTATGAAATCGCGGCGATCTACTGCGCGGTGGCGAGCCAGGCGCTGGCGATCGATCCGGCGCGGCCGCTCCAGACGCTGGAGTTGACCGGAATGCTGGCGCCGGCGTTGGCCGACCGCTGGACGGACACCGAGCGCAACCTCGCGCTGTGGGACGGCATCAGCACCTACAAGGTAGCCCAGGACGGTCGCTGCCGCATCGAGGCCGCCATCACCCAGTATCAGGTGAACGCCGCCGGCGTGGACGACGCCGCCTACCTCTATGTGAACACGCCGGAGACGCTGGAGACGCACCGCTACAATGTGCGCAGCGAAATCGGCCTGCGCTATCCGCGGCACAAGCTGGCGATGGATTCGCAGCCGGTGCCGCCCGGTGCGCCGATCGCCCGGCCGAAGGACATCAAGGCCACGCTGCTCGCGGTCTATCAGCGCGAGATCGATCAGGGCCTGATGGAAGACTACGAGGGCTACAAGGCAACGCTGCATGTCGAGATCGACGCGAACAATCCGACGCGCGTCAATGTGGTCGACCAGCCGAACCTGGTCAATCAGCTCCGCGTGTTTGCGAATCTCGTGCAGTTCCGGGTGTAAGGAGGTAATCCATGCCATCGAATCAGGTTGAGGGACGGGTGACAATCAGCACGGCGAGCCTCGGCGTGCTGCGCAGCAAGCCGGGCGCAACGCTGAACCTGGGCGGCGTCAAGCGCGATCCGGTTGTGTCCGATCAGGGCGTGGCCGGCTATGCCGAGACGCCGGTGGAGCCGACGCTGGAGGCAACCTTCGTGAAGAAGGCAGGCGTTTCGGCCCAAGCGCTGGCCGCCATCACGAACGAAGACATCTCGTTCGAGGGCGACGACGGCAGCCACTATATCCTGCGGCAAGCGTGGTGCTCCGAGCCGCCGGAGCGCACTGCGGGCGAGATCAAGGTCAAGTTCGCGGCGATCTCCTGCGATGAGGTGACGGCATGAGTGTCACGGTGACAGGCAAACTGAAGCATGGCCTGAAAGTCGGCGATGATGTGCTGCGGGAATTCGAGCTGCGTGAGGCGACGACCGGCGATATGTTCGATGCCGAGGAATACGCCACCATCGAACGCCCGACGGCCTATCAAGGGGCGCTCATCGCTTGCCAGCTGGTTCGACTGGGGAACCTGACCGGGCCAATCGATTTCGCATTGATCCGCAAGCTGCATCCCGAGGATTTCGGGATCCTTGTGGAAGCGCAGCGTGAGGTCGAGCGCTTGGGGGAAGCCGAACGGCGCGGCTGAGGGCGCTGCACGAGTCTGTGCTCGTGCTTGGTGCGCGAACTGGATGGAGCCGCGCCGAAATCATGGCGCTGACCCCGGACGAGATCAGGCTGTATGTGAACCTGCTGGCGAAGTCCGGGGCGCCAGAACGATAAACCAAATCACCCATGCGGCCACGCCCAGCATGGCCGCATGCCAGAAAGGCATCAGGGAGGCGGCGAAAGTGAGTAGCAGGACTGCGAATGCGGAACAAACGGCCAAACCCATGACAAAGATAATCATCATCCACCAAATGGTCGCACGCAAGTGCGCCAGAATCAGCGCCATTGCGGTGCCGGCGATCGTTGCAATCAAGGCGGTGTAATCCATGTCGAGCACTCTTGCCCTCGCGTTGCAGATTTCGGCCGTGGACATGTTCAGCGGTGTGTTGAACAAGCTGCGTGGTCGCCTTCAAAGTTTGGGCAAGGATGCGCGGCATGTCCAGCGTGATTTCGATTTGATGCAGAAAAACATCACGGCTGGACTCAAGGCCCTGGCCGTATCCGCCTATGCCATCAACAAGATCAAACCAGGCGTTTCTGCCGCCGGAGACATGCAGGAGGCCCTGCTCGGCATCAAGCAGGAACTGGCTGGTGGAGCTACCAGTGCGGAAAAACTCGCCCGCCGCATGGCGGATGTGCGACAAACCGCCGTGCAGGTGTCGTCCAATCTTCCGTTCTCCGCCGAGGATGTGGTGAAGATCGAAACAAGCCTGGTCAAGGCCGGTCTCAAGCTGAAGGACATCACGGGCAAGAGCGGTGCGGCTTTCTCGGCGGCCGCGTTGGCGGCGCTGACCAAACAGGCACCGGAAACCATCGGGAAATCGCTTGCCAACATTGGCGCTCAATTCAACTTCAGGGGTGCTGATTACAAGGCTGCATCGGACTGGATGGTGCGAGTGGCCAGTGCTGCCGCCGTGGATGTTCCCGAGCTGATCTCGGGCCTGCGCATGGCAGGTTCGAGCGCGGCAGCGCTGGGCGTGGATTTCAAGGATACGGCCACGGCGCTGGCCACGCTCGCCCCATTGGGTGAGTTGGCTGGCTCATCGCTCAATCGCTTTCTTGCCGGCGTGAAGGGGAACACGCCGCAGGCTGCGCGCCTGATGAAACAGTTGAACTTGTCATTCTTCGACAAGGGACGGTTCGTCGGGATGGAAGAAGCTGTGAATCGCTTACGTGTCGCAATGGCGAAGATCCCTGATCAACAGCAACGGATGCTGGTGTTGCAGCAGATGTTCGGCGAGGAAGGGCAACGCGCCGCGCTGATGTTCCTCCAGTCGAAAAAAGGGTTTCAGGATATAGAGAAGTCTGCACATGGGGCGTTGTCGATGGCGCAGAAGCTGGCCATCTGGGGTAGCGGACTGAATGCCTCAATGGAAAAGCTATCCGGCACAGCCAGAAGCACACTGGCGACCTTGTTTGATCCGCTGCTCGGCCCACTGACCGAAGCAGTCAACAAGATGAATGAACTCACCGGCGCTTTTGGCGCGTTTGCAGAGAAACACAAGACAATCTCTCAGGCCGTGTCTCTTGGCGTGGGCGGACTGGCCGCCGCCGGGTTGACATACGGACTTGGGCGCATTGCTCGTGGCGGTTTCGCTGGCGCGAAAGTGCTCAAGGGATTGTTCGGCAAGGGAGCGGCCTCGACAGCGGCAGGAATTGCCAAGGGCAAGGCCATTGAGGCGGCAACGGGCGTGCAACCGGTGTTCGTGACCAACTGGCCGGATGGGCTGGGCGGCGTGGGTGTGGCGGCGGAGGCTGTTGCCGCTGGCGCCGGCCGCGGATGGCTGTCGAAGCTCAAGACATGGACAGGCAAGATGGCTCCGTTTGCGGCCAGGCTGGGCACCTCTCTTGGCGGCATCGCGTCCACGCCGGTCGCTGCTGGCATTGGTTCATTCGGCGCCGGCGCCGGCCGCGGATGGCTGTCGAAGCTCAAGACATGGACAGGCAAGATGGCTCCGTTTGCGGCCAGGCTGGGCACCTCTCTTGGCGGCATCGCGTCCACGCCGGTCGCTGCTGGCATTGGTTCATTCGGCGCTGGCTTTGGCGTGGGCTCCCTGATCAACAAATACCTGATTGATGGCACAAAGCTCGGAGATGCCATTGGCGAGGGCCTGAACAGGATCGCTGCAGCGCTGGGAAGCCAGGAGTCCAGGCTGGCTATTGAGATCAACCATCGTGGCGAGACGCGCGTCCGCAAGATGGAAACAAAGGGCATGCAGCTCGATGTTTCCACCGGCCCGATCCCTGTGGGGGCGCCCTGATGGCCTGGCGCGAGCGGATGCGCAAGGGCTCGATTCGCGGCGTGCCGTTTTTGGTGCGCGAGGGAGGTCAGGAAGGCGGTCGCCGCGTGGCTTTGCATGAGTATCCGGGGCGCGATCTGCCGTGGGCGGAGGACATGGGCCGCAAGGCGCGGCGCTGGACGGTCGAGATGCTGGCGCTGGGCGCGGACTACATGGCCGCGCGCGATGCCCTGATCGATGCGCTGGAGAAGCCGGGGCCGGCGGAGATGGTGCATCCTTGGCTGGGCCGGATCACCGTGCAGGTGGAGAGCTGGCGGCTGCGCGAGTCCACACGCAATGGCGGCATGGCCGAGATCTCGGTCACGGTGGTCGAGGCCGGGCGGATGCAGATGCCGACGGCGGCGCTGGATACGCAATCCGCAGTGGCGCGGGCGGCCGGCGCGGCGCGCGCGGCTGCCGATGCGTCGTTTGCCGCAAACTTCAGCGTGGCCGGGCAGCCCGCCTTCGTGGCGGCCTCCGCGCTCGACGCCATCGGCGGTGTCCTCGATGCGATGGATGCGGTAGCATCCATAATTCACGCGCCGGCCGAACTCGCCGCGCAGGCTGCATCCACCGTGTCGTCGCTGCGATCCGGTTTGGATGCGCTGGTGCTGGCTCCCGCCGAGCTGGCGCGCGGACTGGGTGGCGCGTTCGCGGCCATTGCCGGCATGGCCAGCGATCCGTTGCCGGCGATGCGCGCCCTGCGCGATCTGGCCGGCTCCACGCCGGCGCAGGCCGTTTCGAATCCCGCCACGCCGGCGCGGCGGGGCGAAGCCGCCAACCGCACTGCCCTGGACATGCTGATCCGCACGCATGCGGTGAGCCGCGAGGCGGAAGCGTCCGCCCGCTATGCGCCGCCCTCCAGCGGCGAGGCCTTGGCCATGCGCGACGATCTGGCCGGTCGCATCGATGCGGTCGCGGAGAATGTGGCCGACGATGCGGTGTTCGTGGCGTTGCAGGATTTGCACGCGGCCGTCGTGCGCGACCTCACCGCGCGTGCGGCCGCGCTGCCGCGCCTGGCCTCGATCCGCCTCGCTGCAAGGCTGCCGGCGTTGGTGGCGGCGCATCGGCATCTGGGCGACGCGCGCCGCGCGGACGAGCTGGCGCGGCGCAACAACGCGCCGTATCCCGGCTTCCTGCCTGCCGGCGTGGATCTGGAGGTGATTCGTGCCTGAGGCGGTGTTGCAGGTTTCCGGGCGCGACTACGCGGGCTGGCAGCGCATCCGCTGCGAGCTCGGCATGGATCGCATGGCGGCGCGCTTCGAACTGGCGGTGACCGACCGCTGGCCGGATCAGGCCGCTCCCTGGCCGATCCGCGCGGGCGACGCCTGCCGTCTGCTGCTCGACGGTGAGCCGGTGCTGGAGGGTTATGTGGACGAGCGGCGCGTGGAATACGACCGCGCGCGGCATGAGGTGACGATCACCGGCCGTTGCCGCGCCGGCGATCTGGTGGACTGCTCCGCGCCGGTCGGTCAAACCAATGGCCAAACCCTGTTGCAAATCGCGCAAGCGGTGTGCAAGCCGTTCGGCATCGAGGTCGTGGCCGAGGCGGACGCGGGCGCGCCGTTCACCCGCGAATACGCCGAGCCCGGTCAAACCGCGCAGGAGTTGCTGGCCGCTCTGGCCGCGCATCGCGGCCTGCTGCTGATGAGCGATGGCTTGCGCCTGCTGCTCACGCGCGAGCAGGCGACGCTTGCCGGCGGCGCGCTGGAATACGGCGCGAACATCGAGGCGGCCAGCATCCGCGATGCGATGCAGGAGCGGTTCGCCGAGGTTGCCGTGCTGCATCAGGGCGCGCAGTCCGATATGTGGAACGGCGCGCAGGCCACGGAGCAACAGGCCGTGGCGCGCGATCCTGGCGTGTCGGCGCGCCGCAAGCGCACCATCCTGGCCGACGACGGCGGCGATCTGGAGGCCCGCGCGCGGCATGAGGTGCGCGTCCGCGCAGGCCGGGCACGCGCCATCACCTGCACTGTCAGCGGCTGGCGCACGGCGGCGGGCAATCTCTGGCGGCCCAACACCGTCGCGCCGGTCACCGACCCGAACGCCGCACCGGCGCTCAAGGCCGAGCGCATGTTGATCGTGTCTGTCGCCTGGCTGCTGGATGAGCAAGGCGCGCGCACGGAGATGACATTGATGCGCCCGGGCGCGTTCGATGCGTTGGCCGCGCCCGAGCAAACGCCGGGGTTGTTCGGATGATTCGGGATACGGTCGCCGCGATGCTCGCGCCGCTGGCGCGTCGCCTGCGCCTGCTGGTCACGCGCGGTGTGCTGAAGCTCATCGACGATGCGCCTGGCATCCAGGTGGTGCAGGTCACCGGCCTGGCCGGCGAGGTGTTGGACGGCGTGGAGCGCATCCAGCAATACGGCCTCACCAGTCATCCGCATCCGGGCGCGGATGCCATCATCCTGAATGTCGGCGCGAATCGCGCGCACCCTGTCGTGATCGCGGTGGACGACCGGCGGTATCGGCTTCATCTCGCCCCCGGCGAAGTAGCAATCTACGATGATCAGGGCCAGATGGTGAAGCTGGCGCGCGGCGGCATCGTCACCGAAGCGCCAAAGGGCCATGTGCACAACGGCGACCTGACCATCACCGGCCAGCTCACGGTCAACGGGAGCATCAGCGCGACAGGCGATGTCACGGCCGGCGGCATCAGCCTGCAACACCATGTCCACGGCGGCATCCAGCCCGGCGGCGGCACGACCGGAGGCCCGCAATGACGGACATCGCGCTCGCGCCCATGCCGGGCGGCGGCTACGACATCCGGCTCGCCGGTCACGACTTGGCCGCCGAGTCCGGCCTGCGCACGGCGGTGCTGCTCTCGCTGTTCTCCGACTGCTTGGCCGGCGCCGACGACGCAATCCCGGATGGCACGGACGACCGCCGGGGCTGGTGGGCCGATGCCTGGCCGGAAGCGCCGGGCGATCTCACCGGCTCGCGCCTGTGGCTGCTCTCGCGCGAGAAGCAGACTGCCGAGACCGCCGAGCGCGCCCGCGAATACGCGCGCGAAGCACTGCAATGGATGCTGGACGACGGCGTGGCCCGCGCGGTGGATGTGGCCGCGGCCTGGGATGCGCCGGGCAG
>CAYVBG010000029.1:0-12140 GCA_964449205.1 uncultured Zetaproteobacteria bacterium
GCGTGCATCTGCGCTACCACCGCATCCGGTGCATCATGCGCATATTGGTATCCCGCGCCATGGCCCAGCTCCTTCATCAGCCGCGTGGGCGCATTGCGCAGATGCAGCGGAACCGGCGCGCCGCACGTTTGTTGCGCCAATCGCCGAGCCGCCTTCTCCGCCATATAGACGGCGTTGCTCTTGGGCGCGAGCGACAGATAAATGGCCGCGGCAAACAGCCCTTGTTCGCCCTCCGGCGAACCCAGCACCTCAAACATGCGCAACGCATCCAATGCCACGGTCAGGGCCTTCGGGTCGGCCAGGCCGACATCCTCGGTGGCCATGCGAATCAGCCTTCGGGCAATATACAGCGGCGCCTCGCCGGCCTCCAGCATGCGCGCCAGCCAGTAGCAAGCCGCGTCGGCGTCCGAGTCGCGCACGCTCTTGTGCAAGGCCGAGATCAGATCGTAATGAAAATCGCCATCGCGATCGTACGCCGCGGCGCGCCTCCCCCAATGGGCGCGTGCTTCCGCCTTGCTCCAGCGCCGTCCGGCATCGGCCAGATGCAAGGCCTCCAGTGCGTTGAGCGCATGGCGCGCATCGCCATCGGCAGCGACAGCCAGCCACGCCAGCGCATCATCCACCACGTCGAACGAGGGGGATGACCGCCGCAACTCCGCCAGCCCGCGTCGGAGAATCTCCTCGAGCGCCGACGCATCCAGCGCCTTGAGGGTCACCACCCGGCAACGCGACAGCAGCGCATTGTTCAGCGAAAAGGAAGGGTTTTCCGTGGTTGCACCCACCAGCACCAGCGTGCCGTCCTCCACGAACGGCAGCAGCGCATCCTGCTGCGCCTTGTTGAAGCGGTGAATTTCGTCCAGAAAGAGCAGGTGCGCTCGCCCCTCGGTCTCGGCCTTGCGCACCACGTCCCGCACCTCGGCCTTGCCGGCGGAAACAGCCGACAGATGCGCAAACGGCATGTCCGCCGCGCACGCCATCAACTGCGCCAGCGTCGTCTTGCCCACACCCGGCGGCCCCCAAAAGATGACCGACGACGCACGCCGTTCGCGAATCATCCGTGCAAACCAGGAATCCGGTGCGGTCAGATCCGGCTGACCGGCCACCTCGTTCAGCGTTGTCGGGCGCAACCGGTGCGCCAGCGGCGCATCCCGCCGCCGCGCAAGCGCAAACAAGCCGCCTTCGTCCAGAAATCCCTCAGAACTGTTTGCCAACCGAGATCGCCAGCGTTTGGCGCCGCTGCTTGTAGCGCCCCGCGAAGGCGCCGCCGACGGTGCGTGCCGGATAATAGACATAGCTGTAGGCGACATCGAAATGCAGCCCCATCATGTCGGAACCCGCGCCCAGGCTCAGGCGGTGACCATCGCCATCCACGACGCGGGCGTTGAAACCGCTCTTGCGTGTCGCGCCGCCCTCAAACGCATAGCCGAAGCGGAACTGCGTCGTCTCGCGCCAATACCATGTCAGGCCAGCCATCAGCGACACCGCATCCCTCAGATTCAACGGATTGCGCTCGACGCCGGCCGCACCGATCACATTCACATCCTTGAAGGCCGACCAACGCTCCCAGCGAACATCCAACTCCAACCGCCAGCGGTCGGCGAACACGCGCGCCACGCCCAGTTGCGCCACATCCGCCAGCCGCACCCGGGTGGAGGCTGCGCCAGCCACCGCGCCGATGGCCGTGCCGGAAAGCTTGAGCCTCGGGCCGGAACGAAACAGCGCCCCCACGCTCCAGAGCGGCGACGGTCGCCACATCCAGGCGACATGCCCTCCAAACGCGGCATTGTCTGTGCCGTGAAAGCGTGTCGCGGCGCTGTCCACATCCACACGGCCGCCATACCAGTCGCCACCCACAGCCACGGCCATGCTGCTGTCCAGCGCATACACCGCATCGAGCGACAGGTGATACACATCCAGGCTGGTGCGCTGTGCAGCGCCACCAAACGCGCTCCCCCAGCCGGTGTTCAACGAAAACGGCAAATCGAATCCAAACCCGACCCCCCAGTTTCCGGCGCGCGGCATCCAAGCCGCATAAAGCGCCGCCAGGCCCGTGGGCTTCTGACTGTTGAACGGCGTGCCTTGGCCGCCGCCCAGCGCCGCCGACATGTTCTCGAACCGGGCCGCACCGGAAAACGTGAACCCCCCGCCCGGCTGCCATGCAATGCCCGCGGGATTATAGCGCACCGCCGCCGCGGTGTCGGCCGTGGCGGTCCAGGCATTGGCCACGCCCGCCGCGGCAGCCGCCAAATCCGTCGAGGTCAGCGCCGCCGCCCGCGCCACGCCTGGAGCGACCAGCCCCGCAGCCAGCATGCAAGTCCACAACCACCGTTTCATCTCAGCACCATCCCCGTTCCGTCGTCCCGCCCGGCAGCATCTGCCACGCGGCCTATTCCAACCGCAGCACATCCACGCCAGCAGGGGGCGTGAACCCGAACAACCGCGCCGCCGGCGGCGTGAGCCGCATGTCCAGCAAGCGAATCCGGTTGCGGTTGCCCAGCGCATCCACGCTTTCCACGCAGGCAAGCCTCACCCCCGCCAGCCCGATCCAGACCGTCACGCCACCGATGCGCGCATGATAACGACGCAGGCCGTCCGCGTCGCGCGCCACATCGATCACCACCAGCTGGCGCGGATCCACATCGCCGTTCAGCAACTTCATCACCGTCGGATCCACGCCCTGCAACGAACGCATCACCTGCACCTGCATCAAATCGGGCTCGTAGTGCCAGATACGCCGCCCGTCGCCGACATACAGCTGTTCGTAGGGCGCGGTGTAGTGCCAACGGAAACGACCGGGGCGAAGCACCGCCACCTCGCCCCGGTAGTGTTGCTCGCCGCCCTCGCGAAATACGATCGTCTGTTCGAAGCGGGCGGAGAATCCGCGCGCATTCGCCAACTGCTCCAACGCCAGTCGCAATTCGTCCGGCGGGGCATGGCGCGCCGCCGCATGCGCGGCGCCCAGAGGAATCAGCAGCCACAGCACCATCCACCCGCGCAGCAGGGTCATTCCGTCACCCCGCCACCATCCTCCAGCGAACGCGCCAGCACCTTGCGCATGCCACCCGCGCCGGGCGGTGTCACCAGCCCCTCGCGCTCCATGCGCTCGACAATGCGGCTGGCGCGATTGTAGCCCACGCGCAAAAATCGCTGCACCATCGAGACCGAACACTTGCCCTTTCCGACAACCAACGCCACCGCCTCGTCGTATTTGGGATCGGCTTCGTCCGCATCGCTCTCCGGCGCTCCCTCGCCTTCCGAAGGCTCCAGCACCTCGTCGCGGTAATCCGGATCGCCCTGCGACCGCAGATGCTCGACCAGCGCCATCACCTCGGCGTCGGAAACAAACGCACCATGCACGCGCGCAAGATCGCGCCCGCCGGCCAGAAACAGCGCATCGCCCTGCCCCAGCAACTGCTCCGCGCCCATCTGGTCGAGAATGGTGCGCGAATCCACGCGCGAGGATACCTGAAAGGCCATGCGGCTGGGCAGATTCGCCTTGATGAGCCCGGTAATCACGTCCACGCTCGGTCGCTGCGTGGCCAGAATCAGGTGAATACCCGCCGCGCGTGCCTTCTGGGCCAGGCGACAAATGGACTGCTCCACCTCCTTGCCCGCCACCATCATCAGATCGGCCAGTTCGTCGATCACGATCACCACATAGGGCAACCGCTCACTCCGCCCGTCGCCAACGCCCTGCTTCGCCACGGCCTTGTTGTAGCCATCCACATTGCGCACCCTGGCCTCGGACATCAGCCGGTAGCGGCGCTCCATTTCATGCACCGCCCAAGCCAGCGCGCAGGCCGCCTTGCGCGGATCGGTCACCACCGGCGCCAGCAGATGCGGAATATCGTCATACATCGAGAGCTCCAGCATCTTCGGATCCACCAGAATCAACCGCAAATCGGACGGCGCATGGGTCATCAGCATCGAGCAAATCATGCCGTTCACGGCCACGGACTTGCCGGAACCGGTGGTGCCAGCGATCAGCAGATGCGGCATCCTCGCAAGATCCGCCACCACCGGCGCGCCGGCGATATCCACTCCCAAGGCGAGCGGCAAGGTCTTGCGCTTGTCGGCAAACTCGGGGCTGGCCAACACTTCGCGCATGTACACCGTCTGCCGTTGCTCGTTCGGCAGCTCAATGCCAATCGCGTTCTTGCCGGGAATATTGCCAGCCACCCGCACGGACACGGCGCTCATCGCCCGCGCCAGATCGTCCTGCAGGGCCACCACGCGACTCACCTTGGTGCCCGGCGCAGGCTCGAACTCGAACTGGGTGACCACCGGCCCGGGCTGCACCGCCACCACCCGGCCTTCCACACGATAATCCATCAGTTTGATTTCCAGCATGCGCGCCATGGCCTGCAGCGACTCCTCGCCGTGGGCGCGCCCCTTTCGGGCAGGCTTGTTGAACAATCCCAACGACGGCAGCCGGAACCCCTTGCCCTCGGGTTCGGACAGCGCCAGTTCCGGCTGGGCATCCTCGCGCGCCCGGCGCGACTCCTGGATCCTGGCGGGCTTCGCCACCTCCGCTTCCACGTCCGGAACGCGCGGCGCCTGTTTTTTGCGTGTTTCCCGGCGCTCCTCCATCGCCGTCATGCGCTGCCGGCGCGCATCCATGGCCCGCTTCGCGCGCCCCACCCGCGCTGCGGTGTGCGCCCAGATCCAGCGAACAACCGCGGTCAGCCCGCGCATCGTGCGTGCCGTCAGATGCAGCACGGACACCCGGGAAGCCGCCACGAAACTGCTCACCGCCAGAGCCATCAGCAACAAATCACGTCCGACGGGATGCAGCGGCGCCGTCAATCCATCGGCAATCAGCCGCCCCAAGGCGCCCCCGGCGCCGGCCGGCAAGGCATCCGCCCACATCCGCAGCCAAACGCCGTGACCGGTCAGCAGGCCACAAACAGCCAGAACGAACGGCAGCCAGAACACCGACGCCCAGCCGCCCATCACCGGTCGCCGGCCAAGCGCCAGCCGCGCCACGGCGAGCAGACCCAGCGCCAGCCACAGCCACGCGCCCAAGCCAAAGAACTGATACATCGCATCGGCCGCCCAGGCGCCCACCAGCCCCGCCTGATTGCGCACCAAATCCGGATCGCCGCCGGCATGATTGAACGACGGATCCTGCGGCGAGAAACTGGACAGCGCCAACGCCAGAATCACCAGCAGCGCCGCCATCAACAGCGCCGACGCCTCGCGCGCGATCATGCGCGTATTCAATGTCGCATCCCTCCCGCCTCAAACCTCGAACACGGCTGGCAACACCATCGGGCGACGGCCATGCCGGCGTTTGAACCAGCGGCGCAACCACACCCGGATCTCCTCCTTGGCCGCGTCCTCGTCGGACAGCAGTTCCTGCCCGGCCGCCTCCAGATGCAGGCGCAATTCGTCCGCCGCCCGCCCCAGCACATCCTCGCCCACCTCGCGGTGCAGCACGCCGCGCGTGGCCAGTTCCGGTGCGCCCGCCAGCCGACCGGTCTGCCGGTTGATGGCCACCACCGCGGTGACGATGCCATCCTCGGCCAGAATCCGCCGGTCGCGCAGCACCATGTCGTCGATCTCGTCGTGAAACTGGCCGTCCACGAACACCGCGCCGGCTTGAAAACGCTCGCCCAAACGCACGCCTTCCCCGTCCGCCACCAGCGACTGGCCATTCTCGGCGATCAGCACGCGAGCCTCGGGCACGCCCGTGGCCATGGCCAGCAGCTTGTGTTCAATGAGATTGCGATACTCGCCATGCACCGGATACACATGGCGCGGTCGCACAAGCTGGATCATGGTCTTGAGTTCGTGCGCCTGCGCATGGCCGGACACGTGCAACGGCGCCTGACCCGCGTGCAGCACGCGCGCCCCCCGGCGGTAGATGTGGTTGAAGAGCCCGGTGATGGCGCGCTCGTTGCCGGGAATCATGGACGAGGAAAACACCACCAGATCGCCCTCGCGCAGCGCAATGCCGGGGAACTGCCCTAACGCGATGCGCGCCAGCGCCGCGCGCGCCTCGCCCTGCGATCCGGTGGCGATGACGACCAGCTCCCGATCGGGCAAGTCCGTCGCCTGTTTGACGCTCACCAGTCCTCCGGCCGGAATGTTCAGCCGCCCCATATTGCGCGCAATCTCGGTGTTCCGCTCCAGGCTGCGCCCGGCCAACGCCACCTTGCGCCCGCAGGCGGCCGCCGCATCAACAATCTGCTGGATGCGAAACATGTTGGACGAAAAGGTGGTCACCACCACCTTGCCTTCGCAGCCGGCCATGGCCTGCCGCAACGCCGGCCCCACGCTGCGCTCGGGCGGGCCGCTGCCGGCGCGCGTGGCGTTGGTGGAATCGGACACCAGCAGCAGCACACCCGCGTCACCCAATGCGGCGAAACGATGCAGCGCGGTGGCCCGGCCATCGATCGGCGCCGGGTCGAACCGGAAATCGCCCGTGTGAACCACGATGCCATGCGGCGTGAACAACGCCAGCGACACCGCATCCATGATGGAATGCGTGACCGGCACGGCCTCCACGCCAAACGGGCCAATCTCCACCCGTTCTCCCTCGCGCAGCCGGCGCAGATCGGCCTTCAGCCCCTTCACCTCGGAAAGCCGTCCGGCCAGCAGCCCCAGCGTCACCTCGGTGCCATACACCGGAGCGTCCAGCTCCGGCAAGAGCAGCGGCAATGCGCCGATATGATCCTCATGGCCGTGCGTAAGCACAACCGCATGAATTGTCAGCCCCAGATCGCGCAGCGCCGAAATATCCGGAATCACCATGTCCACGCCATGCTGGCCTGGCTCGGGAAACCCCATGCCGCAATCCACCACAATGGCGTCCCGCCCCAACGCATAAACCATCATGTTCTTGCCGAACTCACCGACTCCGCCAAAGGGATACAGACGCAGCGGCGGCGCGCCGTCGCGACGGCTGCTCATGCGACGCCCCGGCTGCCGGGCTTCACCGGTGGCAGCGTGCCCTCGCGGCACAGCGGGCAGGCTTCCGCCGCATAGGAGGGCACGTCCAGCTTCAGCAAGGTGCGATGCGGCACATCGAACCGCCCCTCGGCCGCCGGATCGCGATCCACCAGCGCCAGCACCCGCACCGGCGTTCCGCCATGCGCACGCACCACATCCATGCATTCCCGCACCGATCCTCCCGTGGTGATGACATCCTCCACCACCAGCACCCGCGCGCCCTCGGGAATATCAAACCCGCGGCGCAGCTGCATCACGCCTTCCTTGCGCTCGGTGAAGATCATCGGCTTGCCCAGCGCGCGCGCCACCTCATGCCCGATGATCAACCCGCCCAGCGCCGGCGACACCACCAGCGCCACATCGGCATCCTGCCCCAAATCCGCCAGCGCGCGACCCAGCGCCTCGGCATGAACGGGATGCATCAACACCCGCGCCGATTGCAGGTAACGCGGCGAGTGCCTGCCGCTGGAAAGCACGAAATGCCCGGTCAGCAGCGCGCCCGCATCCTCATACATGGTCAACAGTTCCTGTTCCGTCATCACCTTTCCCTTCATGATTTTCGCGGAGTTTATCAGCAATGCCCGCCCCCAAAAACAGGCGCGTTGCCCTCTGCGGCGGCCTTTTGCTACACTCGTTCCATGCGCGTTCAGGCCATTCTGCTCGATCTGGACGGCGTGCTCTATGTCGGCGATCAGCCGATTCCCGGCGCGGTGCAAGCCGTGCAACGCCTGCGCGAAGCAGGGTTGACCATTGTCGGCGTGACCAACACCACCACCCGTTCACGCCGTCAAATCGCCGCCAAACTGGCTGAGATGGGCGTGACGCTGGAAGAAGGCGACATCCACACCCCCGCCGCGCTGGCCGTGGCGCGCGTGGGGCGGCACACGGCGCGCCTGTTCGTGCGCGACAGCCTGCGCGAGGACATGACCGGCATCGCCGAGGACCAGACGCATCCCGAGGTTGTGGTCATGGGCGACATCGGCGGCGAAGGCTACCCGCCGGAAACGTTGCGCGAGATATTCCTCCATGTGATGGATGGCGCGGAATTGCTGGCCCTGCACCGCAACCGCTTCTGGCGAAAACCCGATGGACTTCACCTCGATCTCGGCGCGTTCGTCGCGACCATCGAATACGCCGCGGGCGTTCAGGCGGTCACGCTGGGGAAACCTTCGCGCGATTTCTTTCTTGGCATTTGCGCGGCGATGGGTACCCCGCCGCAAGCCGCGCTGATGGTTGGTGACGACGTGGAAACGGATATCAGCGGCGCCCAAACCGCGGGACTGAAGGCCGCGCTGGTGCAAACCGGCAAATACCGCGCGGACTTCGTGAAACGCACCGGCGTCAAGCCCGATCTGACGATCCCCTCCATCGCCGACCTGCCGGATGCATTGCATCTGTTGTAGGAACAAGCCTCATTTGAACGCCTCCCTGAGCTCATCCAGAAAACTCTTGCCCACCTCGCGCACCGATACCGGGCGCTCCTCGCGCCGCGGCGTCACCTCACGTTCCTGCTCACGCGCCACCGGCTGAATCACCAGCCGCCGGCCATCGGTGGAGATCTCCAGCACCGTATCCCGATCGATGCCAAGCAGGTCGAGAATCGGCTTGTCGATAATCAGCCCCAGACTGTTGCCAATGGATGTCAGTCGCTTGCGCATGTGTCGCTCCCGTATCCAAACCTGGAAGCAGGTTAGAACAATGCTCGAATCACGTCAATTCGGATCGAAGGACACCCATCAGTTCCGCCTGATGCTCCCGAAAGAAATGTCCAGCACCGTCAACGGCATAAAAACGCACATTGTCGCCCAGCAAGCGCACGGCCGCGCGCACGGCCTGAAACGGCACGATTTCGTCGCGCGTGCCCGCCACCACCGTCAGCGGCCGCGTTTCGCCGCACATGAACGAGAAATCCCAAAGATTCACCGCCGGCGCCACCGCAAACATGCGCGTCACCCGCGCATCATGCCGTGCGGCCCGCAGCCCGGCATAGCATCCGAACGAAAAACCGCCCAGCCACAACGGAACACCGGAATGGCGCGCGGCCATCCAATCCAACGCGGCCGTCGCGTCCTCCGCCTCGCCGCACCCATTGTCCCATGACCCCTCGCTCTGCTCCACGCCACGAAAGTTGAAACGCAACACGCTGCATCCTGCATCCGCAAACACGCGCATCATCCAATAGACCACCTTGTTGCGCATCGTGCCGCCATGCAGCGGATGCGGATGGCACAACACCACGGCAGGGCGATCCGGCGAGCCCGGCTCATGCAGGGCCTGCAAACGGCCGGCGGGGCCGGGAACAAACAACCGTTTCTGCTGCATCGTTCAGGTACCGAAAATCGCCGCGTAACGCTCCGGCGAAAATCCAACCTCCACCCGCCCATCCTCCAGTTCCAGCACCGGCCGCCGGATGAGCGAGGGATGGGCCTGCATCAGCTTCACGGCCCTGGCCTTGTCCAGATTGCCACGCTCGGTCTCATCCAGCCTGCGCCAGGTCAGCCCCCGCCGGTTGATCAACCGCTCCCAGCCTCCCGCCGCCCGAATCCACAAACGCAACCGCAGTTCATCCGGCGGTTGCCGCCGATAATCGCAAAACACCCAATCCACGCCGTGTTCATCCAGCCACCGCATGGCCTTTCGCATCGTGTCACATTGACGCAGACCATGCAGTCTTGCTGTCATCCGGCAAACCCCAGCACGTGTTCCATGCCATACCAGCCGGCCGGACGCTCCATCAGCCATCGGGCGGCACGCACCGCTCCCCGCGCGAACACCATGCGATCATGGGCAACATGGCCGATCTCCACCCGCTCCTCGTCGGATACGAACATGGCCTTGTGCTCGCCCACGATATTGCCCGCACGCATCACCGAAAAGCCGATGCCACCGACCGGCCGCGGGCCGGTGACGCCCTCACGCGCATGAGTCGCCACATCCTCCAGCTTCACTCCCCGCCCGGCGGCCAGCGAACGCCCCATCGCCAGCGCCGTGCCACTGGGCGCGTCCACCTTGTGCCGGTGATGGGCCTCGAAGATTTCCGCGTCGTATTCAGGGCCCAACACCTCCGCCGCACGGCGAATCAGTTGCAGCGCCAGATTCACACCCACCGAATAATTGGCCGCCATCACCACCGGCACGCCAGCCAGCGCCCCGCGCAAGGCCTCCATCTGCTCCGCATCGTGCCCGGTGGTGCCGATCACCATGCGCATGCCTCGACCGGCCACAAAGCGGGCATGCGCAAGACAAGCCTCGGGCGTTGTGAAATCAATCAGCACATCGGCCTCCGGCAAGCCCGTCACGTCATCCGTCAATGGCACATCCAGCGCGCCCACACCGGCCAGCTTGCCCGCGTCCGCCCCCACCAGCACGGAATCCGGACGCTCGGTCGCGCCAACCAGCTCCATGCTCTCGCTCTCGGCCACAGCGCGCACCAGCATCCGCCCCATGCGCCCGGAAGCGCCCGTCACAACCACTCGCATCATCGTCCATCTCCCGCCAGACCATCCCAAAATCGTTTGACCGCGTCGAGAAACGACGCCCGCTCCGGATACACCTCATCTCCGGTTTCCGCCGCGAACTCGCGCAGCAGCTCCTCCTGCCGGCGACTCAGCCGCTTCGGCACCGCGATACGAACCCGCACATACAAGTCGCCGGTGCGGTTTTCGCGAATGTCCGGCACACCCTTGCCGCGAATGCGAAACACCTTGCCGCCCTGCGTGCCGGCCGGAATGCGAATCTTCACACGCCCTTCCAGCGTCGGGGCCTCCACCTCCGCGCCCAGCGCCGCCTGCGGAAACGTGATGGGCATGTCGCAATACAAATCCGCGCCATCGCGCTCGAAGATCGGGTGCTTCTTCAGTCGCACGACGATATACAAATCGCCCGGCAGACCGCCCTGCACGCCCGCCTCGCCCTCGCCGGACACCCGCACCTGCGCGCCGTCATAGACGCCCGGCGGAATGCGCACCTTGATTTTCTTGTTGCGTCGCACCCGCCCGGCACCGCCGCATGCCACGCATGGCGACTCGATGCGCACACCCTGCCCGCGACAGTCCGGGCAGGTGCGGCGAATGGCAAAGAAGCCCTGCTGCATCTGCACCTGTCCGTGCCCGCCACAGGTGCGGCATGGCACAGGGCTGGTGCCCGGCCGCGCACCGGAGCCCCGGCAGGTGTCGCACGGCGCCTGTTTGGGAATCTCCAGCTCCACCTCGCGACCATGCGCGGCATCCTCCAGACTCATTTCCAGCTGATATCGCAAATCCGCGCCGCGACCGGCGCGCGCGCCAGCGCCGCCTCCGCCAAACCCGAAGATGTCGCCAAAAATATCGCCGA
Source organism: uncultured Zetaproteobacteria bacterium (assembly GCA_964449205.1). Taxonomy (GTDB): domain Bacteria; phylum Pseudomonadota; class Zetaproteobacteria; order Mariprofundales; family Mariprofundaceae; genus JALVTX01. Next base: position 11,287 of record CAYVBG010000029.1, read on the forward strand.
ACACGTCGCCGAAATCACGGAAGGCATGCGAATCCTGAAACCCGCCGCGACTCCAGAAATCCTGCATCTGGTCGTCCACGCCGGCATGGCCGTATTGGTCGTAGCGCTTGCGCTTCTCCTCGTCGGAGAGCACCTCGTAGGCCTCGGTCACCTCCCGGAACCGCTCCGCCGCCGCCTCGTCGTCCTTGTTGCGGTCCGGATGATACTTCATCGCGAGCTTCCGGTAGGCCCGCTTGATCTCGTTGATGTCCGCATTCCGGGAAACGCCCAGAATCTCGTAATAGTCACGTTGGGTCGGCACCTTGCCTCCTCATCCATCTCATCCATTCACTGTCCGAAAACGCCGCCGCCTCCGCACCGCGGCCGCCGGCATTCCGGCATGCGATACGGAGGCGTCAACGTCCGCCGGTTCCGGGCGACCGAGGAGGCCGCCCGCCGGTCATTTCTTGTCGTCCACCACCTCGGCGTCCACCACCTCGGCATCATCATCGCCCGATGCAGATCCTCCGCCCGCCTCCGGGCCGGCTGAGGACTCACCGCCCGCACTGCCGGCCTGCTGCTGCGCCTGCTGGTACACCACCTCGCCCAGCTTGCGCGAGGCCTCGGCCAGCTTCTCCTCGGCCCGCCGGATGGCCTCGACATCGTCGCCCTCCAGCGTCTTGCGCAGCTCGGCCAGCGCATCCTCGATGGACTTGCGGGTGGTCTCATCCACCTTGTCGCCGTGCTCCTTGAGCGCCTTCTCGGTGGAATAAGCCAGCGCATCCGCACGATTCTTCGTCTCGATCTTCTCCTTCTGCTTGCGATCCTCCTCGGCATGCGCCTCGGCGTCCTTCTTCATGCGCTCGATCTCCTCC
>CAYVBG010000030.1:0-12039 GCA_964449205.1 uncultured Zetaproteobacteria bacterium
TTTGGCCTCGCTTCCCCACCTGCTCGCTACGATCCCCCTAAGCCCGACAGACTGCCAGCGGGTTTTGGCCGACGGGCCAGCGAGCATGCGCGGCCCGGCGCGATGATGGCGGATTGCCCGCGGATGCCCTAGCCTTGGCCCATGTTCACTGGCATCATCCAGGATGTGGGCGAAATCACACGGGTGGTTTCCGAGGGATCCCGGCGACGGATCGCGGTGCGTACGCGTCTGGCGATGGATGGCTGGCATGTGGGCGATTCGGTGGCCGTGGACGGATGTTGCCTGACGGTGACGGAGATGGCGGCGGGCGAGTTTTCGGCCGTGCTGTCGCCGGAGACGCTGGCCGTGACGGTGTTTGGCGAGGCTCGGGCCGGGCGGCGGGTGAACCTGGAGCCGGCGCTGCGCGTGGGCGATGCGCTGGGCGGGCATATCGTCACCGGCCATGTGGATGGCGTGGGCGTGGTGGCAAAGGTGCAAGAGCAAGGCGAACACCGTCTGCTTGGTGTGCGTGCGCCGGAGCGTTTGGCCCGTTATCTGGTGAGCAAGGGTTCGGTCGCCGTCAATGGCGTCAGCCTGACGGTGAACGCCGTGGAAGGCCCCGTGTTTTCGGTGAACCTGATTCCACACACGCTGGCGCACACCAACCTGGGCGCGCTGCGCGTGGGTGACAGGGTGAATCTCGAAACCGACCTGGTGGGAAGGTATGTGGAGCGTATGATGCAATATGAACCGGCAAGCCGGGCAAGAACGGAGACAGGCGCATGAGTCTGGCCAGCTGCGAGGAACTGATCGACGAATTGCGCGCCGGGCGGATGATTATTCTGGCCGACGACGAGGATCGCGAAAACGAGGGCGATCTGGTGATGGCGGCGGAATGGATCACGCCCGAGGCCGTCAATTTCATGGCCACCCACGCCCGCGGCCTGATATGCCTGGCGCTGACCGAGGAACAGGTGCGCCGGCTGCGGCTGCCGCTGATGGTCCAGGATCCGAATGCCAAGTTCAAGTCGGCCTTCACGGTGTCCATCGAGGCCGCCGAAGGGGTGACCACCGGCATTTCGGCGTTTGATCGCGCGCAAACCATTCGCGTGGCCTCGGACGAAAACTCCGGCCCCGACGACGTGGTGATGCCGGGGCACGTGTTTCCGTTGATGGCGCGCGACGGCGGCGTGTTGGTGCGCGCGGGCCACACCGAAGCCAGCGTGGATCTGGCGCGAATGGCGGGCCTGAAGCCGGCGGCGGTGATCTGCGAGATCATGAACGAGGATGGCACGATGGCGCGGATGCCGGAGCTGAAGGCGTTCGCGGCGCGACATCAGCTGAAAGTGGGTTGCATTGCCGACATCATCGGTCATCGGCTCAAGACCGAATCATTGGTCAGGCGCGAGGTCGAGGTGCGGCTTCCGACCGAGTTCGGCGAATTCAGGCTGGTGGCTTACACCAATGCCGTGGATCGCGCCGAACACGTGGCGCTGGTGATGGGCGAGCCCAAGGGGGACGAACCATGTTTGGTGCGCGTGCATTCGGAATGCCTGACCGGCGACGTGTTTGCCTCTCGCCGCTGCGATTGCGGCTCCCAGCTGCATGCGGCGATGCGGCAGGTGGCCCGTGCCGGTTGCGGCGTGATCCTGTATCTGAGGCAGGAGGGGCGTGGCATCGGCCTTATCAACAAGCTCAAGGCCTACAAGCTTCAGGATGCCGGGCACGACACGGTGGAGGCCAATCGCAAGCTGGGATTCCGGGCGGACTTGCGCGACTATGGCATCGGGGCGCAGATCCTGCGCGACCTGGGGCTTCGCAAGCTCCGGCTGCTGACCAACAATCCGAAGAAAATCATCGGCTTGGATGGCTACGGTCTGGAAGTGGTGGAACGCGCGCCGCTGCAGGTGACACCGCACGAGGAGAATATCGCCTATTTGACCGCCAAGCGCGACAAGATGGGGCACATGCTGAACCTGCAGGCGGACGTGCCCGATGCGGAGGATGACGCATGAGTCTGGATGCGCCTGCCTTTGATGAACGGCTCGATGCGGCGGGGTTGCGCATCGGTGTGGTTGTGGCCCGTTTCAATGGCGAGATGACCGAGCGTTTGCTGGATGGCGCGCACGCGGCGTTGCTCGCGCATGGCGCAACGGAAAACGACATCCATGTGGTGCATGTGCCGGGTGCGCTCGAGATTCCCGCCGTGGCGGCGCGCATGGCCCGAACGGGTTTTGATGCCATTGTCTGCCTGGGTTGTGTCATCCGCGGTGGCACAGCGCATTTCGACCATGTGTGCCGGGTGGCGATGGATGGTATCGGCCGCGTGGCCGGGGAAGGACGCGCGGGCGTGGGCAATGGCGTGCTGACCGTGGACACGCGGGAGCAGGCGCTGGAGCGCACGGGCGGGGCGCACGGGCACAAGGGCGAAGAGGCGGCGCTGACGGCGGTGGAAATGGCGCGTCTGCTGCGTTCGCTCGGCGGGAGCGATTGAGTGGCCAACCGGCACAAGGCGCGTCAGTCGGCGCTTGAGGTGCTGTATGCCTGGCACAGCGGTGGTTGCGACGACGCGGTGATCCCCGGGCTTCTGGCGGACCGGCTGCGGGAGCAGGGGCGTGAAGATCAGGATGCGGCCTATCTGCGCGAATTGGTGCATGGCGTGACCGGCGATGTCGCGGCGCTGGATGACTGGATCGGCAAGGGCGCGCGCGGGCGCAGCATGGCCAGCATGGCCTGCATCGAGATCAATGTGTTGCGGATGGCCGTGTGGGAGATGCTGAACCGGCTGGAGATCCCGTATCGCGTCATCATCAATGAGGCATTGCAGTTGGCGCGGGAGTACGCCGACGAACCGGGGCGTGGTTTTGTCAACGGTGTGCTCGATCATCTGGCGCGCGAGTTGCGCGGTATGGAAATGCCATCCCGCCCGGCTGGCTGAGTCCTTGTTTCCCGGAAGGCGCGCGTGTGGACGAGTTTGAATTGATTGAACGCGCATTTCGCGCCCGCGCGCCCGCGCCTCACGCGCTCACATGCCTGCCCAACGGTGACGACGCTTCGGTGCACATGTGTCCGGCAGGCATGCGTGTTGTGATCAGCACCGATTGTTCCGCGGCGGGACGCCACTGGCCGGAGGATATGCCGCTGGATTGCGCGGCGGAGCGGGCGGTGAACGCGGCACTTTCCGACCTGGCGGCGATGGGGGCGGCGCCTGCATGGTGCTGGCTGGGCGTGATGGCCCGCAATGCCGAAGCGGCCGACGCGATGGGCGCGGGCGCCGCGCGGGCGCTGGCCGCGACGGACATGGAGCTTGCCGGCGGCGATACGGTGTGTGTGCCATTGAATGCGCTGGCTGTGACGGTGGCGGGCTTGCTTCCCGAGGGACAGGCCATGCGGCGGGATGCAGCCCGAGCCGGCGATGACGTATGGCTGATCGGCCCGTGTGGGCTGGCCGCGCGCGGGCTGGAAGCCTGGCACGCCGGCTGTCGCGGGGGTGAGGCGGTCGAGCCGTTTCTTCGCATCCGCCCGCTGCTGGACGAAGGGGTGTCTTTGCGCCAGGCCGGCGTGCGTTGCTGCATTGATGTGAGCGATGGCCTGCTGGCCGATGCGGGGCATGTGGCTCGCGCCTCGGGCGTGGGGTTGACGATTGAATTGGAGAAGGTGCCGGGATTCGCGCTGCTGGAGCAGGAATCGGACGCGGTGCATGCGGCGCGGCTGGTGCTGGCCGGCGGCGAGGACTACGCACTGCTGTTCACGGCGCCGCCGGACTTGCGGGATGTGTTGGCGGACATGGCCTGTCGCATTGGCGCATGCGTTGCCGACACGTCCGGACAGGCCAGGGCCCTGTTGCGCGGCGCGCCGGTTGAGTCGGCCATCGAAGGATTCCGCCATTTTGTCTGAGAACCGGCAAGCGGGCGCGACGCTTCGGGTGGCGCGCTGGGCGGCCTCTGGCTTGGGCAGCGGGTATGCGCCGTACGCGCCGGGCACGGCGGGGAGCCTTGCATCGTTGCCCGTGGCCGGGCTTCTGATGCAGGCGGGAGGACTGGCGGCGCTGGCATGGGGCTGGCTGGCGCTGCTGGCACTGGCCTGCTGGAGTACATGGCGTTTGCTGCCGGCGCTGCATGAACGGGATCCGCAGTGGATCGTGATTGACGAGTGGCTTGGGCAATGGCTGGCGCTGGCCGCGACCGCGCTGTGGCTTGGGCCGTCGTTGCTGGCGTTTGGACTGGCGTTCGCGTTGTTCCGGTTCTTCGACATCGTCAAACCCGGGCCGGTGCGCATGGCCGAGCGCATGGGGCCGGCATGGTGGGCCATTCATGCCGACGATCTGGTGGCGGGATTGTGCGCGGCGGTGGTGACGGGATGCCTGGCTTGGCTGACAAATGCCGTGTGGCCTTGGGGGCATGGCGCATGAAGGCGCGATGCAGGGCGCGGCTGTTGTTGTCGCAGACGGCATGGCTGAGCCTGGCCGAGGCCGGCGTGACCGCGGGTTGGCTTGAGGCGTGGTTGCGCTCGGCGGGTGCGGCGCGAGTGGATACTGTTTGTTTGGAGCAGGCGCTGTCGCGTGGCGGTCAACATCCGGCGGACTGGCATATCGCCGTGGGCGAACCTGACGAACTGATACGGTATGCGCTGGCGCATGGGCGCCGCATCGCAGGCGACCAAGACGGCGTGCGGCCGCATGGGGCCGGGATGCTGGAACTGGAGAACCCGCATCGCCGCGGCTGGGTGTTTGGCCTGCCGGATGGCGGGCGGTGCCTGCTGCTGCCCGCCGGGGATATCGCCAGCCGGCGGGAGATGTGGCTGCATGCACTCAACGACGGTCAACCGCTTATTCCCCTGCATGTGTGTTTGATGGATGGGAAAGGGGATACGGAAGACATGGCGGGAGGCCTGCCGCTGGAAAGCGGATTGCGCGGCTGGCTGCGGCAGCCGCCGGGCGGCGTGGCATCGTTCAACGATGGCGGTTATCTGCCCGAGGAATGGCTGTTGCAATGCCTTCGGGAGCAAAGCTTGAGGGTGCGTTTCGCCGAATCCTGCACGGGTGGGGGCATGGCCGAGCGGCTGAGCCGGATTCCCGGTGCGTCGGACGCGCTGGACTGCGCCTGGGTGACCTACAGCAACGAGGCCAAGCGGCGCTTGCTGAAGGTGCCGGATCGGACGCTCAAGCGTTGTGGCGCGGTCAGCCGGGAAGTGGCGGAGGCGATGGCCCGCGGCGGCATGGCACGCGGTGCGGCCTGTGTTGCGGCCACCGGCATTGCCGGCCCCGGTGGCGGAAGCCCGGAGAAACCGGTGGGCACGGTGTGGATTGCGGCGGCGATGCCGGATGGGCGTTTGGAGAGCCGCTTGCTGCGCCTGAGCGGATCGCGCGCAGCCATCCGACGCCAAACGGTCAATCACGCGTTCGCGCTGTTGGCAGCCATGCTGGGGGCATGAAACGGACGACAAACGGAAAAAAAGGCCGGCCAGTGGAGGCCGGCCCTTGGAGCCACAACGACGCTTCGGCGTCTCAGCCCAGATGTTCCTTGATGAACTCGACCAGCTTGGCCTTGTTGATGGCGCCCACCTTGGTGCCTTGCACGTTGCCATCGCGAAACAGCATCAACGTGGGGATGCCGCGCACGCCGTATTTGCCCGGCGTGTTCGGGTTGTCGTCGATGTTGATCTTGGCGATGGTGATGCGATCGCCCATTTCCGCGGCCACTTCGTCCAGCACTGGTGCAATCATCTTGCACGGCCCGCACCACGGGGCCCAGAAATCCACCAGCACCGGGCCGGATGCCTTGAGCACGTCGTTCTCGAAACTGTCGTCGCTTACCTGTATGATCTGATCGGATGCCATGCGCGTTTTCCTGCCTCTCTTTAGTGAATGTTTGCAACAGCGTTCCCAATGGAATGTTCCACGATAGGATGCCGCATACCGTAGCCGCATCCGGGGGGGAACGTCAACCATGTCCAGTCCGATGATTCGATGGATTCGCCGGCATCTCGATGCGGCTGGCGGATGGATGCCGTTCGATGACTTCATGGCGCACACGCTGTATGCGCCCGGCATGGGGTATTATGAATCGGCGCGGGTGTTCGGGCCCAAGGGTGATTTCGTGACCGCACCGGCCATGGGGCCGTGGCTGGCGTTGGCGGTGGCCGATTTCATCCGGTGGGGTTGGGAACAACTGGGCCGACCGGAGGACTGGAGCCTGATCGAACAGGGCGGCGGCGACGGGAGGTTGCTGTGCGACGTGACGGCGGAACTGGCGCGGCGGAATGTGACGCCCGCTCGCATCATTGCCGTGGAATCCAGCGCCATGATGCGGGATCGGCAGCGGGAAGCCTGTGCCGCTGCTGGCCTGGATGTGCGGCAGGTTTCGACGCTGGATGAGGTGCCGCCGCAGGAAAATGCGCTTTATTTCTGCAATGAGCTGCCCGATGCGTTTCCGGTGCGTTGTTTTGCATGGCGCGCGGGGGAGTGGTTGGAGCGTGGCGTGATCTGGCGGGATGGCGAATTTGCTTGGGCGGAGCGGCCACTGGCAACACCTCCGGAGATCGACGCGGCGCTGGTGAATGCCTGGCCGGAAGGCTATTGCAGCGAGTGGAATCCGGGATTGGAGGCATGGCAGCAGGCGCTGGCGCGCGTGATGCGGCGGGGGTTTGCGTTGTGCATTGATTATGGCTATGCGGCCAGCGAATACTATCGTCCGGGCCGTTGTGAGGGGACGTTGCTGTCCCATGCGGGACACCGGGCGGTGGAGGATGTGCTGACCTCGCCCGGCGAGCGGGACATCACCGCGCATGTGGATTTCACGGCATTGGCCCGGGCCGGAATGGCGGCAGGGCTTGAACCGGTGTGCTGGATGTCGCAGGGCGCGTGGTTGGCGCAGTGTCCCTCTGTGCGGGAACGCCTGGAAGATCTGGCCCGGCGGGGCGGCCCCGAAACGATGGACGCAACAGTCGCCTTGCGGCGTCTGGTGATGCCGCAGGGTATGGGGGAGCTGTTCAAGGTGCTGGTGCAGGCCAGCGGGATGTCGGCCGGCCCTCCGGCATGGCTGGCCCGCTTCGACCGTTTGGCCGCCCTGGAACATATGCCTTGACACCGGCGCATGCCGCCCAACAATCCTCGATTGTCATGCATTGTCCGTCGTGTGGAAAGGAAACGCCGAAATCGCAAGCCTTTTGCAGGCATTGCGGCGTGGCGTTGCTGGGCGGCGAGGAATCGCCACGCATCGGCCCCTACCGGCTGGAGGCCAAGCTGGGCGAGGGCGGGATGGGTGTCGTCTATCGTGCAACGGACGAAAAGCTGAACAGGGAAGTCGCCGTCAAGGTTTTGCATCCCCAGTTGTTGCGCCAGCAGGAGTTGATGGAGCGTTTCCGTCGCGAGGCGCGCATGCACGCCCGCATCATCCACCCCAACATCGTGACCTTGCTGTCGCTCTACGAGGATGGCGAGCACATGGCGCTGGTGATGGAGATGGTGCATGGCCAGAACCTGCGCGATTATCTGCGGCAGAATCCGAAGCCGCCATTGCTCGATGTAATTCGCATCACCGAGGCGATTTGCGCCGGGCTCGATGCGGCGCACAAGCTGGGGGTGGTGCACCGGGATTTGAAGCCGGCCAATGTGCTGCTGGCCACCGATGGCGCCATCAAACTGATGGATTTCGGCTTGGCCAAGCCCGAACGGGGGGACGAGGATCTCACCCAGAGCGGCGCGACGGTGGGTTCGTTTCGTTACATGGCGCCCGAACAGATTCTCAATCATCCGGTGGATGCACGCACCGATCTCTACGCCTTGGGCATCCTGATGTATCAGATGACCACCGGCACGCTGCCCTTCACGGCTTCCTCCGAGGGGGGAGGAGAATTCGAAATCATGGAAAAGCAGGTGCGGCACATGCCCGAGCCGCCCCAAAAACGGAACCCTTCGCTGCCGCGCGCGCTCTCGGAACTCATCATGTCCCTGCTGGCCAAGGATCCGGACGACCGGCCGGCCAATTGCGAGGCGGTGCGCAAGGCTTTGGCCGATATTGTCCGCCAGCTGGAACATCCGGACACGGATGCGAGGGATGGCCAGGGCTGGAACCGGCAGAGCATCGCATCGCAAAACAATGCCGAAATCGCCAAGGGGTTGATGGATGCCTGGAGAAAATCGGCGGCGAAGGGATTGGGAGGGCTGCTTGGGACGCTGTATCGCGGGATTTGGCAGATACCCGCCGGCATGCTGCGGAAGCGGGTATGGCCGGCATTGAACCAGCGCCTTGGCAGGCCTTTGTCCTGGGCGCTCATGCTTGCGTTTGCCGGCGTGCTGGGCTGGGGACTGACAGCGCTGATTTCCATGTCCGAACAGGCGGCGCGCATGCCCGTAGTGTCGTCCCCCGGAGCGGATGGGCCAATGTTGCCCGGATCGCGCAAGGAAAGCACGGCGAAGCCGTCGGCGACCGTGACTGCCGAATCGACGCGGGAGCAACGCCCGCAAGCGCGCACCGGGGCGCCGTCCGGCGTTCGTGGGGCGGGACAGGGCGGGCAAGCGGGGCAAGGTCGGGCACAGCCTGTATCTGCGCCCGGGGGGCGCCCAAAGGCGGTTCACACGAAAAACCGGCGTGCGAAAGCCACTGGCGTGAAGCCAGTTCGCACGAGCGCCGTCCAGCGCAAGCCGCGCACCCGGAAGACGCGGCGCGCGAAATCCGTCACCTGGGCGGTTCCGCACCGCCTGGTGCGCAGCGATGGCAGTTCGGCCACAGGCGGGAAGCATGAGTTTCGCGGCGGTCATCGGCTCTATTTCCAGTCGCTGGCCGACTATAAACTCAAGGATAAGGTGCGTTCCTTCAAAGCGGGGTGGATTCGCCTGTATCTGAAGAAGCCGGTACGCCTGTCGCGCATCGTGATCCACCGGGCCAGCGTGGGGCGCAAATCCTTCCAGGGCGGTGAGGTGCGTCTGGATGTGCAGGATGCGCGTGGTCACTGGACAACGTTGCTGCAACAGAAGAACCGCGATATCGACCATCCCGTTTCGGTGCGCGCTCCGGCCACGCCGGTCAAGGGCGTTCGTTTGCGGTTCCGTTCGTCCGAACCCATCACCATCGGACCGATTGACCTGCTTCCCTGACACGCGCCCCATGCGCCCGACCTCCGATGCCGGAGGAGACGTATGCGGCCGGGTGGAGAAACTGCTGCCGGGCGGCGAGGGCTTGGTGCATGCGAGTGGTCGCGCATGGCTGGTGGCGAATGTCGCGCCCGGCGACATCGTGCGCTTGAGCCCGCACGGAAAACGGCGGGGCATGTTCCGGGGCGGGGAGTGCCGGATTGTGACGCCGTCGCCATTGCGGACGCAACCGGTCTGTGATGTGGCGGAGATGTGTGGCGGTTGCGCGCTGGCCTGTGTGGATGCCCGCGCGCATGCCACCATCAAGTCGACTTGGGTGCACGAGGCGTTTGCGTGCCATCTGGAGGAGGCTGGGGCCGGCGGATGCGAATGGCGGGGGGTGGAGGAAGCGCCGCGTTTCGGCGAGCGCCGGCGCGTGCGTTTGTGGCGCGGCCAGGATGGGGCTGGCGCATTTCTCGGCTTTCGCGCTCGCGCCAGTCATCAGCCGGTGCGCGCGGCGCATTGTCCGGCCATCCACCCGCTCATCGAATCCCTGCGCCTTGCGCTGGGGCCGCGCTTGCCCTGTGCGGTGGGTTCCGTGCGCGCCACCGTGCTCACGCATGGCGCGCATGTGGTGCTGGAATGTCCGTCTTCCCGGGAGGTGTCGCCGAATGCACTGAAAGCGCTGATTCGGGATGTTGCGCGCGGGCTGAACGCCGATTGCGATGTGGCATGGTGGGCGCGAATCGGCACGCGCCTGATGCCGTTGATGCGCCCGATTCCCGAGGTTGGCGAATCCGTGCCCGCAGGGGATGGGACATTGAAGCTGCGGGTCGGTCCCGATGATTTCGTGCAGGGAACCATGCACGGACATGCGGCGCTGGTCGGGCAGGTTGCGTCGTGGACGGCGGATGTGTTGGAGGAGGGCACCGGCGGGCGCCGGCGACGGGTCGCCGACCTGTTTTGTGGCATCGGCAATCTGTCGCTGCCACTGGCCGTGGCGCCGGGCTGTTCGGTGCGCGGGGCCGATGCCTGCGCCTCCAGCATCCGTCAGGCCAACCGAACGGCGCGGGCGCTGGGGCTCGATGCGGCCTATGAGACCGCCAATCTGTTCGATGCGTTCGATACGGCACCCTTCGCGGGCGCGGATGTGTTGGTGATCGATCCGCCCCGCAAGGGGGCGAGGGCGGTGTGCGAGCGTTTGGGCGGTTTGCTGCCGCGTGCCATCATCATGGTGCATTGCGATCCGGCCGCCGGGCGTCGTGACGCCGCGGCGGCGGCGGGTTTGGGCTACCGCCTGCGCGCCTTGCGGGCGCTCGATCTGTTCCCGTGGACGGGGCATGTGGAGTCACTGAGCCTGTGGACGCCATGAAGCGGGGCGGTCGCGCGCTGCTGGCATTGGCGGCCGCATGGTTGACCGGCTGCCAGCAGGTTGCGCCCGCGCCGGATGAGTTGCGGGTGGCATTGGCTCAGGCGCCGATGACGCTCGATCCCCGCTATGCCACGGATGCCGCCTCCCACCGCGTGCAGGAGTTGTTGCATTGTGCGCTTGTGCGGTTGGACGCGCATTTCAGGCCGGCGCCGGATGCGGCTGTGTCCTGGATGCATCCCGATGCGCTGACCTGGCGCTTCACCCTGCGCCGGAATCTGCGGTTCCACGATGGAATGCCGGTGACCAGCCACGATGTCGCGGCCACGCTGCGTAGCATTCTGGACCCCGAACGGGCCAGCCCCCTGCGCGCGGGATTGACGGCGATTGCGCGCATCGATACGCCGGATGCGCGCACGCTGACATTGCATCTCGCCCGTCCGGACGCCTCCCTGCTGACGCGCCTTTCGGTGGGTATTTTGCCCGCGCGTCTTGCCGCCCGGCCGCAGCAGGCCCGGCGTATCATTGGCTGCGGGCCATGCCATTGGGCGGCGTGGGATGAGCACGGGTTGCTGCTGGAGCGGACGGAACGCAAGACGCCGGGACATTTCAACCGTTTCCGGTTCCTGACCGTGCGCGATCCGGTCACACGGGCATTGAAGCTGGCACGCGGCGAGCTGGATTTCACCGAAAACGATTTGCCACCGCACCTGTTGCCCTGGTTGCAGCGGCAGCGAGGCCTGCGGTTGGTCAGCCGCCCCTCGACCACCTTCGCCTACATTGGATTCAATCTGCGCGACCCGGCACTCCGGGACGTGCGCGTGCGTCGGGCACTGGCGCTGGCGCTGGATCGGAACAAGTTGAAAAACGCCCTGTTTGCCGGTCTGCCCGTGCTGGCGGAAACCGTGCTCACGCCCGGCCACTGGGCCGCGGCGCAGCTTCCGCCGACGCCGTTCGATCCGGCGCGGGCCGAACGGCTGCTGGATGAAGCCGGATTCCGGCGTGGAGCGGATGGTGTGCGGTTTCGCCTGACCTACCGCACCAGCACCGATCCGTCACGTCTGCGCATGGCCGTGGCCATCGCGGACATGTGGCGGCGCATCGGCGTGGAGATGAAGGTGGAATCGCTGGAGTGGGGCGGATTCTACGCGCGCATCAAGCGCGGCGATTTTCAGGTCTATTCCCTGTCCTGGGTGGGCATCGTGGATCCGGACATCTACCGATGGATTCTTCATTCGTCCATGTGGCCGCCGAAGGGCGCCAATCGTGGGCGTTATGCCAATCCGCGGGTGGATGGCTGGCTGGACGCAGCGCTGGCCACCGAGCGCATGGACCAGCGCCGGAAGCTGTATGCGCGCGTGGAGCGACAAATGGCGTCGGATCAGGTGTATATCCCCTTGTGGCACGAGCCGGTGATCGCGGTGCTGGGGACGCGCGTCACGGGGTTTGCGCCCGCGTCTGACGGCTCGTTGAGAGGCTTGCTGGCCGCGCGCCGGACGGGAGAGTGAACACCAGCGCGGCGGCCGGAACGAACGGGTGGCCCCGCAGCAACGGCCGGATGCGCCGATGTAAAGCCCCCGAATTTTTGGACACTGATTTGCACAAAATTCATGCTGCC
>CAYVBG010000031.1:0-11783 GCA_964449205.1 uncultured Zetaproteobacteria bacterium
GCAACGCCATCAGCCTGCCCGCGCCGCGATCGCGCGACACGCCCGACGATGCCTGGGCCAGCCCCAGACTGAACGCCATGCGGCCCGCCATCGCCCCCAACTCCACGGGCGCGAAATACCAGTCCCCGGCCATGGCCATGCACATCGACACGGCCGGCATGGGGGTGTCCACCCCGGCCTCGGCCATGTCCCGATACCACTCCCGCAGGCGCTGGCGCAGCGCCACACCGATATTCAACAATGGCGCGGCCGCGCCGCGCAACAGACATCCGGAGGCGCTGATGGCATCCACAAACACATCCGCGCGCTCCCCGAGCAAACGCACGACCTCCACCGTGAAATGCTGCTCCAGAAACTCCTGCATGCCCCTGCCGTGCAGCGCCGCCATGCCGGCCAACCAGTCCGACCATTCCACCCGCAGGCAAACCTGCCGTGCCGTCAGGCGCTTGCCGCCATGCAACGCGCGTTCGGCATCCGGCTGGATCCACACAATCATTCCCTCGCGCCAGGCCGCCTCGAGCTTGCGGTCGGCCTCCACGCCGCGGGCCTGCCCCGCCAGCGCCTTGCGGCGATCCAGCCAGCGCCGTTCCTCGCGACGGCGAGCCACTTCCACCTTCAAGTCCTCGTCGAACACGCGAAAGGCATTGAGCGTGATTTCATCATGTTGCCATGGCGGATTCCGGCGATACTTGCCGCCGCCCTCGATGGCGTCGAGCAGCCAGTCGGCGAACGGATGCTCACGCAACGCCTTCAACGGCTCGACCAACCCGGCGCACTCCGTTCCCGGCCGGGTGAGCATGGCATCCAGTCTCTTCGGATCCAGCGCCCACTGCATCCACACGCCCTGTCCCGCGCGTCCGGCCAGATCGCGCAATGACAGACGCGCCCAACTGCGCATCAGCAGGTGATCGCCCATCCTGTCCTGCCCCAGCAACGGCAGGATGCCGGCCTCGTTGCGCGCGCCCACGCGCGCCCGCAGCTTGCGCATGCGCGGGAGAATGTCCGGCTCCAGGCCATAGGCTGCGATGATGTGTCGCGCATCGCCCAGCAGGGCATCTTCCGGCTGCCGGTGGAAGAATGCCATCGGCGTCACCGGCACGATCATCGCCTCGTAGGTGGCAATGCGCGTCATTTCCAGCGAACCCTCGACATTTTTCTTCAGGAAGTTCTGCAGCCCCCACAGATACATGCCGCCCACCACGCTGAGCATGACATGGTCGGTCTGATCAGGATGGTCGTCGGGCAGAGTCGCAATGGCGCGGCGCAACAGCTTCAGGATCAGCACATTCACCGCCTGCGCCCACGGCGCGGCATCGGCCTGATCCTGCTCCCAGGCCTGCCGCCACAAGCCATTCAGCACCGCGCGCAAGCCCGCACCGCCCTGTTCCTCGGCGCACCAGTGATGCAGCAGATGCGGCGGCAAATGGGGATAGCGCCGACGCAAATGCCGAATCAGCGCAAGCCCCTCCTCGTCCGGTCGCGGCAGTTGGTGCGCCGACACCCGCACGCCGTCGATCATGTAGCGCTCCAGGTAATCCTGAAGCCGGCGTACACTGCCCGACAACACCCGCTCCAATTCCGAATGCAGCGCATAGGGCACACATTCGGAGGCATCCTCGCCTGCCACGCGCAAAGGCAGGCGGCGCACATCCACGCGGCAGCGATCGGCGGGATCCTCGCCACGGTTCAGGATCGGCTTGTACCAGTTCCACCGGTATCGGAAATATCCGGCCGACAGCATTCACTCTCCTCACTTTACCCGTCAGTCGAACAACAACCGGCAGCGGGGTTTCTTGGTTTCGCCCGGCAACAGGGATAGCATGCGCGTTCCATGAACGCATCGCCAGCAGCCAGCGGGCCGCCGACGCCTCCGCCAACCGCCCTGCCGAGGGGTATAGCCGGACGGAGGCATCAGGGCAAGCGTTTGTTTTCCCGCATCTTTCGCCATTTTCCCGCGACATGCGCCCTCCTCGCATCCCTGATCGCTGTCGCCGCACCGGCCCGGGGGGGCGACATCGTCGTCACGCTGCCGCCGCTGGCCGGTCTGGTGCGCCTGCTGGATCAGGATGCAAACGTGCGATGCCTGCTTCCTCCCGGCGCGGAACCTCACGATTTCCAGCTCGCGCCTGGTCAGGCGGATGCACTGGCCCGGGCCGATCTGCTGGTTCGCGCCAGCCGGGACGATGGCCACTGGCGCGGCCTGCGCGCGACGCGCACGCTCGATCTCTGGCCCGAAATCGACCATGCGTGGCTCTCCCCTCGCGAAGTGCGTCGCGCCTTGCCCCGACTGGCCCGGGCGCTGGCATCGCACGCGCCGGATCGCCGCTCCGGCATCGAAGCGCGGTTGCACCAGGCGATGACGCTGACCCGAACCATCGAAGCGGAATGGAGTGACGCGCTGGCGCCCCTGGCCGGCCGGGGGGTGCTGATCGGACACGGCGCGTGGCGGCGGCTGTGCGAACGATTCGAACTGCCGGTGCTGGCGGTGCTGGAATCGCATCACCACGGCGGCATGCAACCACGCCGGCTGGAACACGCACTGGAGACGTTGCGCCGGCATCCCGACGCAATGCTCTGGGGCGATGCGCGCCACAACAACCGCGTGCTGGCCTGGCTGGCCCGGCGGACCCACGCCCGCGCCGTGATCCTTCTCGACGCGCTCGGCACCTGCGGCCAGTCGTGGGCCGGACTGATGCGGCACAACATTGCCCGCATTACGGCCCTCGACGGAAGCCGAAACGCGCGCACACCCGACCGGCACCGATGAGCCCGCCGCCGCTTTGCATTCGTGGATTGGGTGTCGGCCCGCCCGAACGACGCGCGCTGGACCGCATCCATCTCACAGTGGAAGCCGGCCATTTTCTCGGAATCGTCGGCCCCAACGGCGCCGGCAAAAGCACGCTGCTGCACGCCATTGTCGGCCTCATCGAAGCGGACGACGGGTGGGTGGAGCTGTTTGGCGAGGCGCTGACACGCTCCAACCGTCGAACACTGCTGCGCCGCGTCGGATTCCTGAGCCAGAAACAGGAATCGCTGTCCTCGCTGCCGCTCTCGGCCCGCGACGTGGTGCGCATGGGGCTTCCGTCGTGGAACTCGCCGCTGTGGCGACGTGTCGGCGGCGCGGAATCCGTGAACCGGGCGCTGGAGATGACCGACACGGCCGATTTGGCCGGACGCGACTTTCGCACACTCTCCGGAGGCCAAAAACAGCGCGTGCGCCTGGCCCGCGCGCTGGTCTCCGAGCCGCGCCTGCTGCTGCTGGAGGAGCCCGCCGCGGCGCTGGACGCACGTGCGCAGGACATGCTCTACGCCCTGCTGCGCCGGCTGTGCAACGAGCGTGGCGTGGCCGTGGTGATGGTCGAGCATGACATTGCGGCCATCAGCGGCTATGTGGACTCGGTCGCCTGCCTGAATGTGCGCATCCATCATCACGCGATGCACGGAGAGCGCGTGCCCGAACATGTCTGGCGCGCCATGT
Organism: uncultured Zetaproteobacteria bacterium; assembly: GCA_964449205.1. Classification (GTDB taxonomy): domain Bacteria; phylum Pseudomonadota; class Zetaproteobacteria; order Mariprofundales; family Mariprofundaceae; genus JALVTX01. The sequence goes on from CAYVBG010000031.1 coordinate 3,479, forward strand.
ATGGCGCCCACATGCACGTGGTGGCGCACGATGCGCATTGCATCGGCTGCCGGGGAGGCGAGGCATGAGCGGATTCCTGGCCAGCGAGGTGATGCGCGCGGCGCTGCCGCCGGCGCTCATCATCGCCATCGTCGCCTCCAGCATGTCGGTGATGATTCTGGCGCACCGGCTGGCTTTCCTGGCTGTCGGCGTCTCGCACGCCACGCTCGCGGGACTGGGGGTGGCCGTGCTGCTCTCGCTGCCGCTGCTGCCTGCCGCCGCCGCATCCGCCGTTGTCGTGGCCCTGCTGCTGGCGGCGATCCCCCGCAGCCAGGGTCTGGATCACGATGCCGGCACGGGCGTGCTGTTCGCCGGCGCGATGGCGGCGGGCATCGTGCTGCTGTCCTCGGCCAGCCAGTACGAGGTGGACATGTTCGGACTGCTGTTCGGCAACATCCTGATGGTCTCGCCCGAAGACACGATGTGGCTGGCATTGTCCGGACTGGCCGTGCTGGGGGCGCTGGGCACAGCCGCGCGTCCATGGTGGAGCATGGCGCTGGATCCTGTTACAGCCACCGCGACGGGGCTGCCCACGGGTATCTACAGGCTGTCGTTGTTTGCAGTGACTGGCCTGACCGTGGTGATCTGCGTGCGGCTGGCCGGCATTGTGCTGACCACCGGTCTGCTGGTGCTGCCCGCGGCAACCGCGTGGTTCTGGGGCCGGGGTCTGTGGCAAGTGTGGCTGCTCAGCCTTGCGACGGCCATAGCCGGCACCATGGGCGGCCTGTGGCTTTCCTACCGGATGGACTGGCCCTCGGGCGCCACCGTCGTGCTGGCTTTGTGCGCGCTGTTCGTGGTCAGCTGGAGCGCCTCACGCATTCTCGGCCGGCGGACGCGCGTTTTCTGACACTTTGGATCGCGCGACCGCATCGCGGGCGGCGGCGGGCGGCTCCAGCGTTTCCAGAAAATGCGTCAGATTGGCAATCAACAACGAATACACCGCGATGCCGAACACCATCGTCAGCACCGCCACGATACGCCCGCCCTCGGTCACCGGCACGATATCGCCATAGCCCACCGTGGTCAGCGTCACAAAGGCCCACCACAACCCGTCGCTGACATGCGCGAACGCCGGATTGCGCCCGTGCTCCAGCATCCAGGCGGCCGCGCCAAACAGAAACACCATCAGGAACAGCACCGCCATCGCCACCGGAAAGCTGTCGCGCGAGAGCAGAATCAAGCGCAGAAGCTGCCGTTTGTGCCGTCGAATCAACATCCCCAACCGCAACAATGGCGACAGCCTGGCCAGCTTCAGAAACGACAGCAGCCGAAGCACCGGCGAAGCCAGCAGCACCACGAACACCAGATCGAGCCAGTTGTGCCGCATGTAGGCCACCGGGTCGTCGTCCAACCGCCAGCGGCACAGAAAACACCCCACAAACGCCGCCAGCGCCGAAAACTGCATCCATGACGGAACCCGTTCCCAGAAGGCAGACACGATGGCCCCCACCGTGAGTGCCAGCAAGACGGCGTCCAGCCCGCGCCGCAGCCAGCGCCTGCGCCATTCGGCCGCGCCGGTTGCCCCGCTCATCGCCTCAGTGCTCGCCCGCCTTGTGGGTGAAATAAGTGGCCAGCGACACCAGCAGAATGCCGCCGCCCATGTAGAGAATGTTCAGCGGATTGTCGAAGCTGACATGCAACACGTTCTTGAAGAACGCGACGACCAGGATCATCAGCACCACCTTGGCCAGGCGATCCTTCAAATCGTCCAGACTGTTGATCATCAGGATGTTGTTGGCGCCCTCTCCCCGACGGGCGATCTCCAGCTTGCTGATAAACAGCTCATACAAGCCCAGCGCGAAGATCAGCAGCACCGTGCCAAGCAGGAAATCATCCACCGCCGAGATAATCTGGCCCACGGCCTCGGTATGAAACCCCGGATGCGACTTGCCCAGCACCGTCATCTCGAAAAACTGCCATGCCAACAACAGCATGTTTTCAAACGCCATGAAAAACAGCAGCAACATGCCAATGACACTGGCGACCACCGCCAGAATCACCACGAACCGACTGTTCCACAGCAGCCATTCAAATACCCGTTCCATCATTTCAACGCCTCCTTCCCCGTTGCGCAATGCCGCAGCCGACCCAAACGCAAGCCTGGGACATATCCGGCCAACAAGCAAGCTTCGCGCCAGGCTCCTCAGGCGGCAATCGCCTGCCTCAGCGCATCCTCATCCACCGTCTTGCTGTCCACCTTGCAATAGGCCACGCCCTCGTCGGGGAAGACTTCCACCTCGGCCACGCCTGGCACGGCGAGCAGCCGGCGCCGCAGCGATTCCTCGCCTTCGGCATCCACCTCCACATGCAGCACACGCGTGGCCACCGGCCGCGGCGGTTGCATGCCGGACGCCACGACCAGCCACACAAGCAACAGCCCTCCGATGGCCGCAAAGGCCAGCGTCTGATGACGCTCGCCCGGCACATAGAGCATCCCGCCCAACGCACCGCCGGCGAACGCGCCCAGAAACTCGCAGGTGTTGTACACGCCCACGGCCGTGCCCTTGGCCGAGGCCGGCGCGATCTTGGAGATGATCGAGGGCAATGTCGCCTCCAGCGCATTGAAACCCACGAAGAACACCAACAACGCCGCGGCGATGCTCCCCAGCGACGCGCCGGACACCGCCATCATCGCCTCGGCCAGCGCCAGCATGGCGATGGCCAACAGGAATACTTGCTTCATCTTGCGCCTGGCCTCGGCGAGGATAACCAGCGGCACCATCAACACGAAGGAAACCGCCATCACCGGCAGGTAGAGTTTCCATTGCGCGCCGCTGGCCAGCAGCGGATGCGGGCCGCTCATCAACACCATCGGCAACACCACAAACATCGCGGTCAGCGCCGCATGCAGAACGAACACGCCGAAATCCAGACGCAACAACTCGCGGTCGGCCAGCACCCGGCCAAACATGCCCGCCGTGACCTCCGCATCGCGATGATGCGTCTGTCGGGCCGGATCCGGCACGACCAGATACAAAAACAGGATGCTGGCCAGCGAAAGCGCGGCGGTCAGCCAGAAGATGCCCGGCACACCCAGCGCATGCCCGAGCACCGGCCCCGCCACCATCGAAATCATGAACGACACGCCGATGGTCATGCCGATCATCGCCATCGCCTTGGTGCGGTGCTCATCGCGCGTCAGGTCGGCTGTCAGCGCAATGATGGCCGCCGCCACCGCACCAGAACCCTGCACCACCCGGCCAATGAGCACGCCGGTGATGGAATCGGCCATGGCCGCAATCACGCTGCCGATGGCAAACAACAGCATGCCGGCGGCGATCACCGGCTTGCGTCCCACCCGGTCGCTCAACATGCCAAACGGAATCTGGAGCAATGCCTGCGTCAGTCCATAGGCCCCCAGCGCCACGCCCACCAGCACCGGGTGATCGGCCGCGCCCTTCAGACCATGCGCATACGGCGCAAACACCGGCAGAATCAGGAACAGCCCCAGCATGCGCAAGCCAAAGATGCCGGCCAACGACATGGCGGATTTCCGTTCCACCGGCGTCATGGCATTGCCGGTATTGTTTCCATGCCGTCGTTTGCGCGCCATTGCATTCCCTCCTTGCCACCGGAACAAACCGGGGCGCATGTTGCGCCGATGCCTGCCGCGATTCAAGGCAAGCCGGGTAAGGTTTTTCAGCCGGTTGCCATCAGCGGGGCCAGTCTCCCGACCCGGGGCGCACCAGCTCCGGCGTGCCAGCACACATATCCACCACCGTCGTCGGCGTCATGCCGCCCCAGCCCGCATCCAACAGCACCCCGTCCAGCCCGCGCAATCGCGCCGCGATCAAGTCCGGATCCACCGCCGCATCGTCCTCGTCGGGGAAACGCAATGTGGTGGCCAGCACGGGCTCATCCAGTGCCAGCAACACGGCGCGACAGACCGCATGCTCGGGTATGCGAAGGCCGACATCGCGGCGCTTGCCGAATATCCGCCTGGGCAGGCGGGAACTGGCGGGCAGGATGAAGGTGTATGGGCCAGGCAGGCAACGACGGAGCAGCCGGTGCGCGACATTGTCCATGCGCACATAGCGCGCCGCCTGCGACAAATCGAGGCAGATCAGCGACCACCAGTGCCGCGCATCCAGCCGGCGCAGCCGGCGAATCGCTTCCTGCGCATCCACTGCGCCCGGCAATGTCGCCAACACATAAGTGGCATCTGTCGGCATGGCGACAAACGCCCCCTGCCGCAGACGCTCCGCCGCCCGGCGAATCAGTCGCGCCTGCGGCCGCTCGGGATGCAGTCGCATTCGTTCAAACATGGTTGACACCAGTGTCCGAAACGCGCCAACCCGGGTCAGAGCCCCGGAATCAGGCCCTGAAGCGGCTTCGGAATTCGTCCCTTCGGCGCATCCGCCGGCGCCGCCCCCCCGCCGGTTGCGCCGCTTTTCCGACCTGACGATCCGGCCGGCCCGGCCGGCCCCAGCAGTCGCTTCCACCGGCCGCCCTTGCCCTGTTCAATCAACTGCCGCACCGCACCGGCATTGCCGATCAGGGTGTTCACATCCATTTCCACCTTCACCTTCGGCGCATCCAGCGGCCCAACGATACGCAGCGGCACCACCAGGCCCTTGCGCACGGCCTCGGTGTCGCCCTGCCCCACCAATGTGCCCACCAGGCGGGGCCGCGCATGGTAATCCATCGTCCGGGCGGCCAGATCGATCACGCCCCGCCCGGTCAGCCGGAACAGTGGCGAGGCCATGAACAAATCGTCATTGCGCACGATACCGTTGGTGATGCGGAAACTGCCCTGCAACTGCGAAAAATCCGTCTTGCGCGGCCCCGTATCCATGCCCGGCCGCGTGAGATGACGCAGCGTGCCGGGAATGTCAAAGCCCCTGATCATGCCGTCGCGCAACAACACGTCGCCCTTGCCGTTCAGTCGTTTCACGGCCGCGTCGGGCCGCAGACCCACGCCCGAGAGTTCGGTGTTCATTTGCAGGATGCCGGAAAGCATGTCCGTGCCGGCCAGCGCCTTGAGCACCGGTTGCACCGCCACACCTCGCACCCGGGCCGATTCCCGCCAGCGCGCGGGATAGCGCGACGCATCCAGTGTCGCATGCTCGCGAACCTGGCCGCCGGCCAAATCAAAGCGCAACGGGTTGATCTCAAACACGCCGCGATTGCCGGCCACGGACGCACGCAAATGCGCCATGTCCAACCCATGCACGAACAAATGACCGATCTGCACATGCCCCAGCACATGCCATGTCCTCAGGAACCGCAAATCCGGCTCCGCGGCGGTGTGCAATCCCGTCTCCCCGCTCCCCACACCCTCGTCCGCCCAAGCCGCGGGCACCACGCCCGCCGTCTGCCTGCGGGGCTGATCCGGCACGGGCAACCAGGGATCAAGATGCAGGTTGGCGGCGTTCAGCCTCAGGTTCACCGATGTTCCATCGCCCCAACGCAGACCGCCCGACCCCTGCACCAGATCGTCGTCCAGTCCCAGCTGGATATCCCGCAGCTCGACATGGCGCGCATCGCCAGCCACGAACACGCCCGCCCGCATCCGCTTCCACGGCGCGGGATGCGCCGCATACAGCCGCGCAACCTCCGGCAGCCAGCCTGCGATCTGCTCCCGCGCCAACGCCGGCGTGCGAATGCGCGCCTGATAACGCAGCCGACCGCCGACCCCCCGCAACATGCCGGTTGCGCCCAGTACTTTTTCGCCATCCAGCCGCAGCACCAAATTCGCCAGTTTCACTTCGTCCGGCTTGGGCATCTCGCCCTTCAGCGCCAGTTCCACATCCTTCACGCCGGCCATTCGTCCGTGCACACGCAGGTTGCCCGCGAACACGCGCACCCCACCGGGGTGTTGCTCGATGTCCACATCCATACCCAGTCCGACAGCCGGCAGCGAGGCCGTGGCGGGCAACAGCGCCTGAAACGCCTCCGTGCGCATGCCCTTGACATGAATCACCAGCTGCACCGGCACCCGCCGAACATCCAGATTCGCCAGATCGCCCAGCGGCCCCGCCTCACCCTTGATGGAAAACTCCCCCCCGGCCAAATGACCGGAGACGTCCAGACGAACCGGCCGCTCAAGCTGAAGATCGGTGATGCGCAGGTTCATTCCGCGCAAATCCAGGCGGTGACCTGTCGCCGCATCCGCAAAATGCACGGCGGCGTCGCGCACCTCGATGGCCCGCGCCGAAAGCGCCGCCAGCCCCATGCCGCCCGCACCCCGGCCCGCCTTCGCGCCCGCCACCGCATGCGCCTCGTCGCCCGCTGTCGGAGCGCCCGTCAGATCCTCCCAGTTGGCCGCGCCGCGGGCATTACGCACCAGCCACAACTCCGGCGCATCCAGCACGAACCGGCGGATTTCCACCTCCTTGCGCAACAGCGGCAACAACGCCAATTGCACATCCAGCCCGCGCACACGCAGGAAGTCCGTCGCCCCGCCGGCCTTGTCAAACCCGGAACGGTTGCCGATCCGCACATCCTTCAGCCGTACGCCCACCCATGGAAACAGCGACACATGCAAATCGCCGATATTCACATCGCGACCGGTCGCCGCCTCGATCCGCTCGGTGATCATGCCCTTGTAGCGCCCGGCGTCGATGAAGAAGGGGGCAACCAACAATGCAGCCACCACCAGCGCCAGCAACAACAGGCTGAATCGGACGGTGCGCCTGGCAAGCTTGCTCATGCGCCTATCGTGCAGGACGCCGCGCCGGCCTGCAAGGGCGGAAAGTGCGCCAACAGATCCGTGAAACGATGCACCACGTCCGCTGCCCCGGCCTGCATCAATGCGGCCGCATCCGCCGCTCCAAACGACACGCCAATGCCGCGCATGCCGGCTGCTTTGGCCATCTGCATGTCCATCACCGCATCGCCTACCACGATGGTGCGATCCGGCGCACCTCCCATCTCCTCCATGCACTCCAGCGCCATGGCCGGATGCGGCTTGGAGGGGCACTGATCGGCCGTGCGCCAGACAGGGAAGAAATCGGCCAGCTCAAAGGCATCGAACACCCGCATCAACCCCGGCGTGGACTTGCCGGTGACCACGCCCATCCACCAGCCGCGCCGGGCCAGCTCCACCAATGTTTCGCGCACGCCGGCATGGAGTCCATGATCGACCGGCGTGCCGCGATAAAGCCGCCGATAGGCCTCGGCCACGGTGATGCGCATCTTCTCGTCCGCATCCGGGAGCAGCGCCCGCACGGCATGATCGAGCGACAGACCGATGATGGCGCGCACGTCCGCCTCCGCCGGCACGTTCAATCCTGTTTCGACAAAGGCCCGGCGCATCACGGCCACGATGTGGCCGTGCGAATCCACCAATGTGCCGTCACAATCAAACAGAATCAGTCCCGGCGCCTCGCCCGCCTCCACGAGGGTCGTCATCGCGCCTTCGCCTTGGGGCCCGCCTCTGCGGTGGTGTTCGCCCGACTCGCCATCCCCGACGCTTTCAACGCTTGCTCCGCCACCCAGCCAGACAACGGCCGGCGCACCTGCCAGACCAGCGCCTTGTCCACGGCCAGCACCTCCGGATGGCCTTGCACGCGCACATAGGTGGACAACAGGTCGCTGCCCTGCTTGCCGACCGTGCACGCAAGCAGCGTCTGACCCGAAGCATCCTGCAATGTCACACGCACGCCGCCGGCCAAACCCAACTCGGCATCGTGCGACCGATCGCGGGCCACCACACGCGCCACCCGCATGCCCGCCAGATCGCGCACCAGCCTGTCCGCCAGATCGCCGCGGGCTGGAACCCACCCCGCGCCCGACTTCACCTGCCAGTCCTTGCCGGACCGCCGCAGCGCGACCGGCGCGCCCTGATGCGGCCGGATCTCCAGCCGGGCCACGTCCGCCTCGTTCGGCACCTCCCATGCCACCGCCGGCCGCGCCGACTGATCCGGCAGCGTCATCCGCCACGCTGCCCATCCGGCCAACGCCAGCAGCGTCAGCCATGCTGCGGCCATGCCCGCGCGCCTCATGCGGCGGACTCCATGCGCCGCAGCACCCGCCAGCGCCACAGTCCCAGCAACACCACCAGCGCCGGCGGCATCAGCATCCAGGCCGCCTTCCAGGCTGTCCGCGCGCCTGCGTCCAGCGGCGCCAACGGACGCGCTGTCACCCCCCGCGAGCGCAACGCGATCAACGCCTCATTGCCGCTCAGCCAGTCCAGCGCATTCAGCACGAACACCCGGTTCTCTCCGCTCAAAAACTCGTCGTCCAGCAATGCCGGCGAGCCCACCACCAGCAGCCGGCCCCGTGTTCTCTCGGGCGCCAGCGCCAGCATCAACTGCCGCCGCTG
>CAYVBG010000032.1:0-11629 GCA_964449205.1 uncultured Zetaproteobacteria bacterium
GTGGCCTTGGAGGCCAGCGCCGAGGAACGCGACACGCGCGGGTTCATCTCGATGACGATCAAGCGTCCGTTCTCCGGATTCACCGCGAACTGCACATTGCTGCCGCCGGTCTCCACGCCGATCTCGCGCAGGATGGCGATGGAGGCGTCGCGCATGCGCTGGTATTCCTTGTCGGTCAGCGTCAGGGCCGGCGCAACCGTGATGGAATCGCCGGTGTGCACGCCCATCGGATCGAGATTCTCGATGGAGCAGATGATCACGCAGTTGTCGGCGGCGTCGCGCATGACCTCCATCTCGTATTCCTTCCAGCCGATGATGGATTCCTCGACCAGAATCTCGGTGGTGGGGCTTGCGTCCAGCCCGGCGGCGGCGATGCGCTCGAACTCGTCCGGATTGTAGGCGATGCCGCCGCCCGTGCCGCCCAATGTGAAACTGGGCCGAATGATGAGCGGAAACCCGATGTCCTCGGCAAACACCCGCGCCTCCTCCATCGAGTGGGCGAACCCGCCGCGCGCCATGTCCAGCCCGATGGCGTCCATCGCCGCCTTGAACCGCTCGCGATCCTCCGCCTTGTCAATCGCCTCCGGCTGCGCGCCGATGAGCTTCACGCCGTATTCCTCCAGCACGCCGTGCTTGTGCAGGCTGAGCGCGCAGTTGAGCGCCGTCTGGCCGCCCATCGTCGGCAGGATGGCGTCCGGGCGTTCCTTCTCGATGATGCGCCCCACCACATCCCAGGTCACCGGTTCGATGTAGGTGGCGTCGGCGAAATCCGGGTCGGTCATGATGGTGGCGGGATTGGAATTGACCAAAATCACCCGATACCCCTCTTCCTTCAAGGCCTTGCAGGCCTGCACGCCGGAATAGTCGAACTCGCAGGCCTGACCGATCACGATCGGGCCTGCGCCCAAAATCAGGATGGACTCGATATCGTTGCGACGGGGCATGATTCGGATGCTCTCCTTGCGATGACGGACGGCGGTTTTCGCCGGCGGCCCGAAGCATACGGGAAGCCGCATTCCGCCGCCACCCACCCATCCATTCTGTCCATGCCGGCCTCCGTGTGGCCCGGTCAGGAGGCGGCAAGGGCGCGGGCAACCCCCTGATGCCGCACCTCGCCGTCCCAGACATTCACGCCCCGCGCCAACGCCGCACCCATCCGCACCGCCTGTCCAATGCCCGACTCCGCCAACTTCAACACCCACGGGAACGTGGCGCGGGTCAGGGCCTGCGTGGCGCTGACAGGCACGGCGGCAGGCAGATTCGGCAAGGCGCAATGGAGCACATTCGCCTCCACATACACCGGCGCCTCCCAGCTCGTCGGCCGACTGGTTTCGGAAATGCCGCCCTGATCGATCGCCACATCCACAAACACACCTCCCGCCATGCGTTCCAGCCAGGACGGCGTCAACAGCACCGGTGCATGCTCGCCGGGAATCAATGCCGCCCCGATGAGCACATCGCATTCCGCCAGCGCCTCAAAAAGCAGCTGCGGCGAAAAGAACCGCGCATCGAAACACCCGTCATGGTCGCCAAAGGACTCCCGCAGCGCCGCCACGCAATCCACGCTTGCATCCAACACACGCACACGCGCGCCCAGCCCCAGCGCCGCGCTGGCGGCGTGACACCCCACATTGCCGCCGCCCAGCACGAGCACCCGGGCCGGCGCCACATCCGGCACACCGCCCGGCAACACGCCCTTGCCCGGATACGGCGTGCCGTTCTCCCGTTGCAGAAAACGCGCGCCCATCTGCATCGCCACCCGACCGGCAATGCGGCTCATCGGCGCCAGGAGCGGCAACCGGCCATCGTCGGTCTGCACCGTTTCATAGCCGATGGCGCGCACTCCCCGCGCCAGCAGTTCTCTCGCCAGATCGGGCGCCGCGGCCAGATGCAGGTAGGTGAACAACGCCAGCCCCGGACGCAGGAAATCGTATTCCTCCGGCAACGGCTCCTTGACCTTGACCACCAATTCGGCATCCCAGGCCCTTGCCGCCGTATCCACCACCTCCGCGCCGGCCTCGGCATAGGCCTCGTCGAACAATCCCGCGCCCATGCCCGCGCCCTTTTGCACCCGCACCGCATGACCGCGTTTCACCAGTTCCGCCACGCCCTCCGGCGTCAGCGCCACCCGCTGTTCGCGATTCTTGATTTCCTTCGGCAGGCCGATGATCATGGATGTGCTTCTCCCGTCTGTTTGATATGCTTCGCGCAGACTGGCCGTCCGGCGCGAAAGTTCAACGTCAAAAAGGATAACGCATGCCCATCAACCTGAAACCGATCAAGATGTCCGGCAAGGAAGTGCTGCCCCTGGTGGAGGGCGGCAAAGGCGTTGCCGTATCCAATGGCGAAAGCTCCGGCGCTTGGGCGGCGGCCGGCGGTGTCGGCACATTTTCGGCGGTGAATGCCGACCGCGTGGATGAAAACGGCCGCATCATCCGCACCGTCTATCATGGCAAGAGCCGGCGCGAACGCTTCGAGGAACTGGTCGCGCAAGCCATTGAGGGCGGCATCAGTCAGGCCCGCATCGCACATGAAGTCTCTGGCGGCGAGGGCCGCATCCATGCCAACATCCTGTGGGAAATGGGCGGCGCGGAACGCGTGCTCCATGGGGTGCTCGAAGGCGCCAAAGGGCTGATTCATGGCGTGACCTGCGGAGCGGGCATGCCGTTTCGTCTGGCACCCATCGCGGCGCAATACCGTGTATGGTACTACCCCATCGTATCCTCGGCACGCGCCTTCCGGGCATTGTGGTTGCGTTCCTACCGCAAATATCCCGAGTGGCTGGGCGCGGTGGTCTATGAAGATCCGTGGCTGGCCGGAGGTCACAATGGCCTGTCCAACTCGGAAGACCCGGAACACCCCGGCGCCCCTCATCCCCGCGTCGCCGAACTGCGCAAGACCATGAACGAGTTCGGTCTGCACGATACCCCCATCATCATGGCCGGTGGCGTCTGGTTCCTGCGGGAATGGACAGACTGGCTGGACAATCCCGAAATCGGCCCCATCGCGTTTCAGTTCGGCACCCGCCCGCTGCTCACGCAGGAAAGCCCCATATCGGACGCCTGGAAACAGCGGCTGCGCAGGCTGAAGAAGGGCGACATCAAGCTGAACCGCTTCTCGCCCACGGGCTTCTATTCCTCGGCCGTGTACAACGACTTCCTGCACGAACTCTACGCGCGATCGGATCGCCAGATCCCGTTCGTCGATCAACCCACGGCCGATCACGACACGCCTTTCACCTTCGGCGTGCGCAATCGCACGGTGTATGTCACCAAATACGACCGCAAGCTGGCGGACGAATGGATGCGCGAAGGCTTCACCAAACCCCTGCCCACGCCGGATTCCACGCTGATCTTCGTCACGCCGGAAAAGGCGCGGGAAATCCGGGAGAATCAGTTGGGCTGCATGGGTTGCCTGTCCCAGTGTCTGTTTTCCAACTGGATGGCGCGCGAACCCTGGACCACGGGTCGCAAGGCCGATCCGCGCAGTTTCTGCATCCAGAAAACCTTGCAGGAAATCGCACACGGTGCCGACCCCGACAAACACCTGATGTTCGCCGGGCACGCCGCCTACCGCTTCGCCGAGGATCCCTTCTACGACAACGGCTTCATCCCCACGGTGAAGCAGCTGGTGGAACGCATCCAGACCGGCGACTGAGCTTCGTCCCGCCGGGCGCAATGCCCGGAATCTTTGACAAGACGGCCGGTTGCGTCTATCAACAGGCCATGAGAATACGCATGCGACGCGCCCATGACTGACGAGGGGCGTATCGACCAGCAATCGGCCGAACGGCTGATGGAAACCGTGTCCTTCGAACTGGACACCGATCTTCGACTGCACCCCCAGAAGCTGGAGCTCGGCAAGGCGGAATTGCTGACCGATGCCATCACGCTGCCCTTCGTGGACATCGAGAAACGACTGGCGCAATACATCGTCGGCGGCACACCGGAAGAAACCGATGCGTTGCGCCGCAGCATGAAGACCTATCTGGGGCGTTTGAACTCCAATCCGCTGATTCCGCTGCATTTCCGGCTGAAGGTGCTGAACCGCTTCGAGCGCGAGCTGGAACTGTTCGACGCCGAAATGACCGCCGCCGTGCTCAACGCGCACAAAATCGCCGTGGACATGGTGCGCAACGCGGCGCGAACACAACCCACCTACTATCGCATCGTCGCGGACATGGCCGCCAACGCCATCGAGCTGGCCGTGAAGCTGCTTCGCTGCGAGCTGGAGCAATACCGCGCGCCCCCGGTCATCGCCACCCGGCAGGTGTTCGATCTCTCCCGACTGGGGTTGGCCGTGCTGCCGGTGCTGGGCGAGGAGGCCGCCGCCGAACGCGACCGGCTGCAACGCGCCACCGCCAGCCACGAAATGCTGCGCCGCCTGGATTTCTTCGGCAAATCCGGCGAGGAACAACGCATCATCTGGCAGGAGCTGTGCAACCATGTCGGCGTGCTGCGCCCCCGTTTCTTCCACAAGGGCGACGAAACGACCGGTCTGAGCGGCACCACCTTCCTGGTCACCAATTTCATGCGCCCCCACGCCGCGCCGGACGTGACGCCCAGACTGCCGCCCCGCATGGAGACCGATAGCATCGTCATTCCCCTGGACGCGTTCGTGGACCGGCTGGTGACGGCGGTAAACCGCGTGGAAACGGTGCTGAACGATCCGCAACTCCAGCAACGGGATCTGCACACCGAGGAATCGCTGCATGCCACCATCACCGGCGGCAACGCCATCCTCGAAGCCATGCATGTCAAGAAACGCGCTCACGACCGTCTGGATTACGCCGGCGTGCGCGTCATCCTGGAACCCAAGCTGGACAAAGCCTTCGTCGAGTCGCACACCGCGCTGGTCATGAGCGACTACGAATATGCCCCTTCGGAACGCACCAACGCCGCAGCTTGGTCGGTCAGCGACATCAGCAAGGGCGGGGTGCGCCTGGAGCGGGTGTCGTTCGATCCGCCCGGGCAGACGGTTCGTGCGATGGTGGGCATCAACTGGATTCCGCATCGGAATGAACCCATGCTGGCCTTCGTGCGATGGTACAAGGAGCCCAAGCCCGGCGAGCAGCGCATGGGCCTTCAATTTCTGCGCGAGAAATATCGCCTGATGAAGGGCGCGTTGATGGCCAGCACGGACGATGACATGCTCCAGTCGCGCGCCTGGCCGGTGCTGGTCAAGCCCGGCAAGCCGGAAATCACCGTGATTTTCCCGGACATATCCGTCATGCGCGGCACGGTCTTCACCCTGTCCGAAGAAGAGCGTCGCGCCCATTTCAGGGTCACGCATGTGCTCGATGCCGGCGTCAACTACGTGAAAGCGGCGGCAGTTCGCGCAAAAGAGGCGGTGGTCTCGCAGGAGCTGGATTTCAGCAGCGACTGAACACCGCCCTCATCGCGCCTCCGCTCCGCCTCGCCGGCCTCAGGCCAGACCCAACGCCCGACGCATCGCCTCCATGTGCGCCGCCACCTCCTCCCTGGATGCATCCGAGTCGGGCTGGCGATCCACCCACTCGACATGTTCCTCGCCCAATTCGGCCAGAAATCGCGACGGCGAAAGCCGTTCTTCCCCGCCACGCCGGCGGCGCGTTCGGGCCCGGCTGAGGGTCAGCCGAAAACGGGCGCGGGTGATGGCCACATACATCAGCCGGCGCTCCTCCTCCAAACGCCCCTCGTCCACCGCACCCTGATGCGGAAAAGCCCCCTCCTCCATGCCGACGACATACACATGCGCAAACTCCAGCCCCTTGGCCGCGTGCACCGTCATCAGCCGCACGGTATCGCCATCCTCGGCATCCCTGTCCGCCAGCAGGCTCAGGCGTTGCACGAAATCCGCCAACCCTCCGCCCTGCCCGGCGTGAGACACCCACCAGCGGCGCACCTCCATCACATTGTTCAGGCGCGCCTCCCGTTCGGCCTCATCGGCGGCGTCGCCGGCAATCATCGCTGCCAATCCCGACCGATCCATCAGCGCATCGAACGCATCATCCGGCTCACCATGCCGGAACCGGTGTTCCAGATCGCCGATCACATGACCGAATTCGCGAAAGGCCATGGCGCGCGGATGTGCCAGACCTTCCATGAAACAGGCATCCAGCAGCGGCTTGCCATGCGCCCCGGCCATGTGGCCCAACGCCGTCAACGCCTTGTCGCCCAAGCCGCGCCGGGGTCGCGTAATGGCACGCAAGAAGGCCAGGTCGTCGTCGGGATTGGCAATCAACCGCATCCAGGCCAGCACATCGCGCACCTCGCTCCGGTCGAAGAACGACATCCCGCCGCTGACCTGATAGGGCACGCCACGCTCGCGCAAGGCCCGTTCCAATGCTCGCGAACGGTGGGAAGCGCGATAGAGCACGCAGAAATCCCGCCACCGGTTCCGCCCGGTGGCATGACGGGCCACGATGTCCGCCGCCACGCGATCCGCTTCGTCCTCGCTGGTCGCGCATTCCCACACACGCACCGGCCGACCCGCGCCCAGACTGGAGCGAAGCTGCTTGCCCAGCCGCTCGCTGTTGTGGGCGATCAGGGTGTTGGCCACATGCAGGATGGCCGCCGTGGAACGGTAGTTCTCCTCCAGCCGAATCACCTTCAGCCCCGGATAATCCTCTTCCAGGCGGAACAAATTGCGGATTTCAGCTCCCCGCCAGCCATAGATGGATTGGTCGTCATCGCCCACAACGGTGAGATTGGCATCGGCCGGCGCGAGCAGGCGCAACAACTGATACTGCACGCGGGAACTGTCCTGATATTCGTCCACCAACAGATGCCGGCAACGCTCGCGCCACTTGTCCCGCATCTCACCGGATTCCGACAGCATCCGGATTGACAGCAGCAGCAAATCATCGAAATCCACCGCATTCATCGCCGCAAGCAGCGCATCGTAGCGCTCGCGCACAGCCGCCAGATCGCCGTCCGCCATAGCCATGCCGTTCTTCGCGGCCGAGATGCGTCCCAACATCGCATCCACCTGTTTCGCATCCGTGGGCAGGCGCATCTCCTGAAGCACCCCCCGCAGCGCGGCCCGCTGCTCCCCGCCGGCGAACACGGACACGTTCGGGCGCCGACCGGCCCGTTCGGCATCCTCGCGGATCATCATCAACCCCAGCGCATGAAAGGTGCAAATGCGAAGCGCCGCGGCCCGCTCGCCCAGTCGCCCGCGCAGGCGATCGCGCATCTCGCGCGCAGCCTTGTTGGTGAATGTAACCGCGGTGATGGCCTCCGGCGGCACATCGCGCTCCACCAGCGCGGCGATGCGCTCGGTGATCACGCGCGTCTTGCCGGACCCCGCGCCAGCCAGCACCAAAAGCGGGCCGCCGCGATAAAACACCGCCTCGTACTGGCGGGGATTGAGCTCGCTCACGACGCCGGAATCAGGCGGAAAGCTGTTCGCGGGCGGCGTCCACCATGCGGCGCGCCACTTCCGGCATGTGCACCGACGCGGCCCACCCCAGCCGCTCCCGGGCGCGGGACGGATCCCCCCAGCCGGACATGATCTCCGACGGGCGGAACAACGCCCGATCCACACGCACATGCGCGCGCCAATCCAGCCCTGCAGCTCCAAACGCCTCGGCCACAAACGCCTCCAGCGTGTATCGGCGGCCGGTGGCAATCACAAAATCATCGGGCGCTTCCTGCTGCAACATCCGCCACATCGCATCCACGTATTCCGGCGCCCACCCCCAGTCGCGCGCCACGGCCAGATTGCCCAACACCAGCCGCTCGCCATGCCCCGCGGCAATGCGCACGGCGCCCATCGCGATCTTCTGGGTCACAAAGCGTTCGGGCCGAAGCGGCGATTCGTGATTGAACAAAATCCCCGAGCAAGCATACAGGCCATAGGCATCGCGATAGTTGGCCACCTCCCAAAACGCCGCCGCCTTGGCTACCGCATACGGGCTGCGCGGCCGGAACGGCGCATCCTCGTTGGCTGGCGTATCGCCGGTGTCGCCAAAGCATTCGCCGGAGCAGGCATTGTACAGCCGGATACGCGGATTCAGGAACCGGATGGCTTCCACCAGATTCAGCGCCCCCGTGGCATGGCTCTCCAGCGTCTCCACCGGCTGCTGGAACGACAGCCCCACCGAGCTTTGACCGGCCAGGTTGTACACCTCGTCCGGCGCCGTCCGATCCAGTGTCTGGATCACACTGCGGAAATCCGTCAGGGTCATGGACACCGTTTCCACCCGGTCGCGGATACCCAATCGCTCCAGATTCCCGAACCGGCTGATCTGCGCATCCCGCGCCGTGCCGACCACCCGGTAGCCCTTCTCCAGCAACAACCGCGCCAGCCATGCGCCGTCCTGGCCGGAGACACCACAAATCAGCGCCGTCTTTCGCACTCCATTCACGATTCGTGGCGCTCCGCATGCGCATAGCCTTCGCGCCGGCACAACTCGTCGCGCTCGGCCTCCTTCAGATCCTCGCGCACCATCTCGGCCACCAGTTCACGGAAACTCACCTCCGGCGCCCAGCCCAGCTTTTCCTTCGCCTTGCGCGGATCGCCCAGCAGCGTCTCCACCTCGGCCGGACGGAAATAACGCGGATCAACGCGCACGATAACGCGCCCGTTTCCGTCCTCGCCGACCTCGTCCACGCCTTCGCCCCGCCATCGAATGGACATCCCCAGCTCGCTTGCGGCAGCCTCGACAAAGGCGCGCACCGAATGTTGTTCGCCGGTGGCCACCACGAAATCGTCCGGTTCGTCCTGCTGCAACATCATCCACATCATGCGCACATAATCGCGCGCATGCCCCCAGTCGCGCCGGGCATTCAGATTGCCCAGATAGAGGCAGTCCTGGAGCCCCAGCTTGATACGCGCCAGGGCGCGGGTGATCTTGCGGGTCACAAACGTCTCGCCACGACGCGGCGACTCGTGGTTGAACAGAATGCCGTTGCAGGCATACATGCCGTAAGCCTCGCGGTAGTTCACGGTAATCCAGAAGGCATACATCTTGGCCACGGCATAGGGGCTGCGCGGATGGAACGGCGTGGTTTCACTCTGAGGGGTCTCCACCACCTTGCCATACAACTCGGACGTGGATGCCTGATAGAAACGCGTGGTCTTCTCCATGCCCAGCATGCGGATGGCTTCCAGCAGCCTGAGCGCGCCAAGCGCGTCCGAGTCGGCCGTGTATTCCGGTTCCTCGAAACTCACAGCCACGTGCGACTGCGCGGCCAGATTGTACACCTCGTCCGGTCGCACCTGCTGCATGATGCGAATCAGACTGGACGAATCGGTCATGTCGCCATGATGCAAGCGAAACCGCGTCTCGCCCTCGTGAGGATCGCGATACAGGTGATCGATGCGGTCGGTGTTGAACAACGAGGTCCGCCGCTTGATGCCATGCACCTCATAACCCTTCTCCAGCAGAAACTCCGCCAGATAGGAACCGTCCTGCCCGGTGATGCCCGTAATCAATGCCACCTTGCCCATGTGTCACTCCACCCGTCCATATTCGTCATCAAATCGTTCGATGTCATCCTCGCCCAAATATTCGCCCACCTGCACCTCCACGATGTGCAGCGGAATCCTGCCCCGGTTCTCCAGCCGGTGCATCGCCCCGATGGGAATATAGGTGCTTTCATTTCGCGCCACCTGCCAGGTTTCGCCATCGCGCGTCACCGTCGCCGTGCCGGAAACCACCACCCAATGCTCGGAACGGTGCTGATGCCGCTGGAGTGAAAGCGCCGCCCCGGGCTTCACCTCGATACGCTTGAGCTTGTAGCCCGACGCCCGATCCTCCAGCACCGTATAGCTGCCCCATGGGCGGCGTACCGTGCGGTGTTCCAGCACCGTTGCGCTGCCCCGCGCCTTCAGCGCATCCACCACCTCGCGCACGCGCTGGCTTTGGCCGCGCCGCGCCAGCAATACGGCGTCCGCTGTCTCCACCGCGATGACATCCTCCAACCCGACGGCGGCCACCAGCCGATGTTCGCCACGAAGCAGGGAGTTTTTGCAGTCCAGCGCCAGCACGTCGCCGGAGATGGCGTTGCCCTGTTCATCCTTCGCGCTGATCTCATACACCGCATCCCAGCTGCCGACATCCGACCAACCGATCTCGCACGGGATCAGCTTGACCCTGTCCGAATGCTCCAGCACGCCGTAGTCGATGGATTCCGACGGCATGCGCGGAAACAGACGCATCATGGCCAGCTGCCGGTCCTCGCCAGCCCGCCAGGCTGCGCGCATCTCCTCCAGCACGGCGTTCACCTGAGGCATATGCCGCGCGATCTCCTCCAGAATCGCGGATGTGCGCCAGACAAACATGCCCGAGTTCCAGTAATAGTCGCCGGATTCCAGAAACCGCCGGGCCGTGGCCGCATCGGGTTTTTCGGTGAAACGCTTCACCGGCAGCACGTCGCCCTCTCCAGCCACCGCCTGAATGTAGCCGAAGCCGGTGTCCGGCCTGTGCGGCCGGATGCCAAAGGTCACCAATGAGCCGTCTTCCGCCGCATTCAACGCCGCGCGCAAGTGCTGCTGGAACGCTTCGGCGTCCTTGATGATGTGATCGGCAGGCAATACCACCATCACCGGATCATCGTCCGCTTCGTCCCGCAACCATGCCGCCGCCACCGCGATGGCCGGTGCCGTGTTGCGTCCTTCCGGCTCCAGGATAGTGTAAAAATCCGCCAACTCGGAAAACGCCTCACCGCTGGCGTGCGCCCGCCCTGTCACCACCCAGACATCCTCATGCCCGATGAGCGGCGCCAGCCGCGCCACCGTGGCCTGCAACAGGCTGGTCTCGCCATCCAGTTTCAGAAACTGTTTTGGAAGCTGTTGGCGGGACAGCGGCCACAAACGGCTGCCTGATCCGCCCGCCAGCACCACCGCCTTGACCGGTCGCGTCATGTCTGACCTCCTCGGCGCAGGATACCGCGCCTCTCCAGACAGTCCACGACCATCGCCACACAATCCTCCAGCGGCGCGCTGCCGGTCGGCACGCGCAACTCAGGCGCCACCGGCGTTTCATAGGGCGAGGAAATGCCGGTGAAATCGGGAATCTCGCCGGCGCGGGCGCGTGCATACAAGCCCTTCACATCGCGCCGCTCGCACACCGCAAGCGGCGCATCGCAGAAGATTTCGATGAAATCATCGCCCAGCAGCGCCCGCGCCTGATCGCGGTCGCGCCGGAAGGGCGAGACGAACGCGGTCAATGTCAGCACGCCCGCCTGCGCAAACAGCCCGGCCACCTCGGCCACGCGGCGGATGTTCTCCCGCCGATCCTCCTCCGAAAAACCCAAATCGCCGCACAACCCATGCCGCACATTGTCGCCGTCGAGCACGAAGGTGCGACAGCCCATCGCATGCAGCCGCCCCTCCACCGCATGCGCCAGCGTGGACTTGCCGGAGCCGGACAGGCCGGTGAACCACAGCACCGCGCCGCGATGCCCGTTCAGCCGCTCGCGCATCGCGCGCGTGACCTCGCCCTCGTGCCAGACCACATTGCTGCTGACTTGCCTGCTCTCGGGCTTGCTCACAGCGTCTTCACTCATGCCTTCCTCCAGGTCGTGCCATCGGGGCCGTCCTCCAAAATGACGCCGGCCGCCGCCAGCTCGTCGCGAATCGCATCGGCGCGCGCGAAATTCCGCGCCTTGCGCGCCGCCGCGCGTTCGGCGATTTTCGCCTC
>CAYVBG010000033.1:0-11531 GCA_964449205.1 uncultured Zetaproteobacteria bacterium
ATGAACCAGCCTCAGATCGAAGATGGGTTGACACAGGGTGTCTCATGCGCGCGCGCCGCAGGGGGGCGGGAACAGGGCGGCAACGCGCTCCGGCGAGTCGGCCTCCATGATCGCTCGCCGCACCGCTGGCTGTTGCAGCGTGCGCGCCAGCATCGCCAACGTTTCCAGATGCGCCTTGCTCTCGTCGGCCGGCGCCAGCAACACCACCACGATATGCACCGGCTCGCCGTCGATGGCATCAAACTCCACTCCCGCGAGGTGACGGCTGAGCGCCGCCACCGGCGCATCCAGATCGGGCAAGCGGCCGTGCGGAATGGCGATGCCGTGGCCGATGCCGGTACTGCCGAGCCGCTCCCGCTCCATGACCACGGCCAGCGCCTGATCGGGATCGATGGAAGGCAACAATCCGATGGCTTCGGCGATGATGGCGCTTTTGCTGCTGGCCCGGGAATCCAGCAGTATCGCCTCCGCCGGGATCAGGCCGGCCGCACCGGTCATGCCGGCTCGGGCGCGATCCAGCCCAATGTGCCGTCGTTGCGACGGTAAAGCACATTCATGCGGTTGGTTTCTTCGTTGGTGAACACCAGCACCGGCGACCGCTCGGACAACTCCAGCTGCATCACCGCCTCGTCCACGCTCATCGGCTTGGCGGCCATGCGCTCCATTTCCAGCACCGCCGGCGTGTGATCTTCCGGCAATTCCTCGGCTTGGGGCCGCTCCAGCACACGATGCGACACCTCGATGCCGCCGCCTCGCGGCGCGGCCGAGGCCTGATGCTTGCGCATCTTGGCGCGATAACGCTTGAGCTGCCGGTTCAGTTTGTCCACCACACCATCGATCGAGGCATACATATCGTCGGTTTCATGGCTTGCGTGGATATTCAGCCGGCTGGCCTGAATGGTGACCTCGCACCGAAGGCGAAACTTCTCCACGCTCAGCACCACATGCACATCCACTACCTGATCGAACGAATGCTTCAGGTGTTGCAGCTTTTCCTCGACATACTGCTTCAGCGCATCGGTCAGTTCCACATGTCTTCCCGTGATGGACACTTGCATAGGCTATCTCCTTGTGTGTTGATGACGTCGCGGAGCCATCCGGCGACGCTGGCTGCTGGGCGGGATGCCCAGCGACTCCCGGTATTTCGCCACGGTGCGGCGAGCGATCTCAATGCCCTCCGCCCGCAGGCGGTCGGATATGGCCTGATCGGAGATCGGCCGGCCGGCCGGCTCCGACTCAATCAATGCCTTCACGCGCTGCTGCACGCGATAGACGGAAATCTCGCCGCCGCCGCGCGTCGGCAGGCCGGCCGAAAAGAAACGACGCAGCTCGATCATTCCCAGTGGCGTCTGGGCATATTTGCCGCTGGTCACCCGCGAAATGGTGGACTCGTGCAACCCCACCTCCTCGGCCACGTCCTGAAGCGTCAACGGCTTCAGCCCCAGAAGGCCGTATTCCAGAAACGCGCGCTGCCGGCGCGCCAGACATTCGGCCACCTTGAAGAGCGTGTCGCGGCGCTGTTCCAGCGCATACAACAGCCACTTGGCCTCGCGCGTGGCATTGTCCACAAACTCGCGATCCGCGCCCTGCCACTGGCGCCCCCGCCACTGCTCGTTCAGGCGCAGGCCCTGCCAGGAATAGCCCGGCACCTCGATGGCGATGTCGCCATCCGGCGTGCGACGGAAGACAATTTCGGGGCGAATATAGATGTTTTCCTGGCCGTGCAGGCCATGCCCGGGAAACGGATCCAGCCGCCTGAGCCGCGCGCGGGCGCGGGCCAGCTCATCCACCCCGCACTCAGCCAGTTTCGCCAGGATATCGTCCGGCTCGAAGAGCTGCTCCGGGAAATGCAGCAACAGCCGGCGGGCCAGGCGATCGTCATCGGTGTCGGCGTCCAGTTGCAGCAACAGGCATTCGGTGAGATCGCGGGCGCCAATGCCGGCCGGCTCCAGCTGCTGCACGATGCCGGCCAGCACCCGCTCCACCTCCGCCGCCTCCACGCCCACCGCCTCGGCCAACTCCGCCGGAGGCATGCGGAAATAGCCATCGTCGTCCAGCGAATCGACAATCGCATGGGCCACGACACGGTCGCCTGCGCCCATCGGCTGTTGATCGATTTGCTCGTGCAACGACTGGCCCAATGTCTGCGTGGCCTGCCATTGCTGGTCGCGCATATCCGCGCCATCGCGCGCGGGGCCGGCATACATGGTCTCCCAGCGATTGTCGCCGGCCTCGCGCCATTCGGTCTCCGGCGCAGACATCTGCCGCTCCGCCGTCACATCCTCCGAATCGGGCTGCTCGTCGCGCTCCAGCATCGGGTTGGCTTCGATGCATTCTTCGATATAGGCCTCAAGATCCATCGCGGTCATCGCCAGCACCTTGAGGCTTTGCGCCAGCTGCGGCGTCAGCGCCAGCCGCTGGCCCAGTTTCTGGGTCAGTCTGGTCTGCATTCAGTTGCTCCAATTGCGACCGGAAACGGCTCCGGCGTCGGGCGCATCGCTGACAGAAAGAGGAATCATTGCCACCGGATTTATAGACCAGCGCGCGCGCCGGCACAAGCCTGAAACGCGCCCGCGCCTACTCGGGCAAAAATGGCTTGAGCAATCCGGCCAGCTCGCCGGACTCGTGCATCTCCGATACGATATCGCAACCGCCGATGAACTCACCCTTCACATACAGCTGGGGAATCGTCGGCCAGTTGGCATAGACCTTGACCCCCTCGCGGATATCGTTGTCCAGCAACACATTGACCGCGGCATACGCCACGCCGTAGGAATCCAGAATCGCAGCCACGCGCTGCGAGAAGCCGCATTGAGGGAACTGCGGCGTGCCCTTCATGAACAACACGATATCGTATTCGTGCACCAGTTTGTCGATGCGCTCCTGAATCGAATCCATTTATGACTGCTCCTTGTGTTTCGCGGCCCATTCGTCGGGTGTCCATGTTTGCAGCGCCAGCGCATGCACCTCCGACCGCATCAACTCGCCCAGCGCCGCATACACCATCTGATGCCGGCCCACACGCGACTTGCCGGCAAACGCGGCCGACACCACACGCATTTCCACATGATCGTCGCCGGAAAACAAGCGGGCATCCACCCCGGCGTCGGGCATGGCTTCCTTCACGCGCTGGATGAGCAGCTCCGGCAACGACATGCGCACCATGGTAGCGCCGCGCGCCCCGCAAGAACACCCGCGCGTCCAGCGGGTTTTTCCATCGCCCGTGAAAAACATGCGCCAAACAGGCATACTGCCCGACAATCGCTGGAACACACGCCATCGACCCGGAAGGAGGATGCCATGCCGACAGCTCCCATCGCCGTGATGGCTTCGGGCAAGGGAAGCAATCTGCGCGCCTTGCTGGACGCCATCGAACGCGGCACGTGCCCCGCCAGGGTGCGGCTGACGATCTCCGACCGCACCGACGCCGGCGCGCTGGAGATCGCCCGCCAGGCCGGTGTGCCGGACGTGGTGCATGTCAATCCCCGCGAGCACGCAAGCCGGGAATCGTTCGATCTGGCCTGCGCCCGTCGCATCGAGGATTCAGGCTGTGAATGGATCGTGCTGGCCGGCTACATGCGCATCCTGTCCGAAGCCTTCGTGCGTCGCTTCCCCAACCGCATCATCAACATCCACCCCTCGCTGCTGCCGGCCTTTCCGGGCGCGCACGCGGTGCGCGATGCGCTGGAATACGGTGTCGCCGTCACCGGCGTCACCGTGCATCTGGTCAACGAGGTGCTGGATGGCGGGCCGATTCTGGCGCAAACAGCGGTGCCCGTACGCGACGACGACACCGAAGCCACGCTGCATGCACGCATCCACGAGGCCGAACACCGCCTGTATCCCGAAACGCTGGCCCGCGTCGTTTCCGAAGGATTTGCTGTCGAGGGCCGGCGCGTGCGCTGGCACACCCGCTGACGAGCGACATCGCGCTCCCGGCATGGGAACTGGCGCAGGGGCTGCTGACAGGCCTGGTCGGCGGCGCATTGGGTGGCGCCCTGGCCGGACTGGCCGGTGTCGGCGGCGGGCTGGTGTATGTGCCGCTGTTCTACGCCCTGATGCCGCAACCCGCCGGCACTGGCGCGTTGTCCGCACCGGTGATGGCCAGCTTGGGCGCGGTGGCCGTCACCGGACTGATGTCGGCTCGCGCGCATGCGCGACTGGGGCATGTGCGGGCGGACATCGCGCGCCTGTTGCTGCCGGGCCTGGCGGCGGGCGCGGCACTGGGTCTGTGGAGCGCGCTCCATGTGCCGGGCACTGTTCTGTTGCTGGGGTTGGCTCTGCTGGACGCCGCCGTTGCAAGCGACTATGGCCGGGCAGTCCACAACAGAAACACGCCCGGCCCGGTGGCAACCGCCTTGGCGGCCGCGCCCATCGGGCTGGTTTCCGGTTTGCTGGGTATTGGCGGCGGCACAATGCTGACCCCGCTGCTGCGCCGCTTTCTGCCTCTGCGCGAGGCGGTCGGCACATCGGCCTTGTGCGGCACCCTGATGGCCATGACCGCGGTGGCCATCAATCTGGCGCTGGAAGATGGCTGGCGTGCATTGCTTGGCCCGCTTGCCCCTTGGCTGGCCGGCGCATGGCTGGGGGTGGGGCTGGCCATGCCGCGCGCAGTGAACGCCAGCGCACGCCTGCATGCCAGACTGAACGAAGGCACGGTGCGGCTGATGTTGCGGTTGCTGTTCGCATCGCTGGCCGCCGCCTTTTTCGCCACTGCGCTGTGGCGGCTGGCTGCGACCTGACCGTCGCGCTCAGGCCAACGGACTGCCCGGCCGCTGCCAGTACACCCTTCCCTTCGATTCGATGCCCACACGCATCACCAAACCCAGTGCCAACAACATCGTGAGCAGCGCCGAGCCGCCATAGCTGACAAACGGCAGCGGCACGCCCACCACCGGAAGCACGCCGGTCACCATGCCGATGTTGATGGTGGCATACAGGGTGAAGATGGTGGCCACGCCAACACAAAGCAGGCTGCCGAACCGTGTCGCCGCGCGTCGCGCGATGCCCAGGATGCGGGACACCAACACAACATAGAGCAGCAGCAGCACCCCGGCCGCAACGAAGCCGCCCTCCTCGGCCAACACGGCGAAGATGAAATCCGTGTGCTGTTCGGGCAGAAAATGCAGCCGTGCCTGCGTGCCATGCAAAAACCCCTTGCCAAACAAGCCGCCGGAACCAATGGCAATCATGGACTGAATCACATGGTAGCCGGAGCCCAACGGATCGGATTGGGGATTCAAAAACGTGAGCACGCGCTGTTTCTGATAGGCGTGCATGTGCTGCCAGATCAGCGGCAGCGCGGCCAGTGCCAGCGCCAGGCCAGAAGCGGCGCGGCGCCAAGGCAAGCCCGCGGCCAACAGCATCACCACGCCGGCGGCAACCAGCACCAGCGTGGTGCCCAGATCGGGCTGAACAATGATTAGCGCGGCGGGCGCGGCAATCATGGCCAGCGCCACCAGCACATTTCTCCATGACACGGCATCGCGCGAGGCGAACCAATGCGCCAACGCCAGCATCAACGCCCATTTCATCAACTCCGAGGGCTGCACGTGGAACACGCCCAGACTGAGCCAGCGGCGTGCACCCATCTGCACATCGCCCACCAGCGGCACCAACGCCAACGCCAGCAGCGCCAGCACGTACGCCGGCCAAGCCAGCAATCCCGTCGCGCGCAGCGGCACGAAGCACACGGCAACGAATCCCGCCAGTCCCGCCACCCAATACATGATCTGCCGCTGCCACAGGTGGATATCCCCCTGATGCACGGCGGCATACAATGTGGTCAGCCCCAGCGCAGCCAGGCAAGCCAGGCACAGCAACAGCGCCGCATCCATGCGTTTGAGCGTGTCCATCCTCACAACCCCGCTGCCGGCTCCGTGGCTCGGCGCGCTTCCGCCGCCGCCGCACGCACCAACGCCGCCGCCACCGGCGCCGCGGCGCTGCCACCATGGCCGCCATGCTCGACAAACACCGCGAATGCGATGCGCGGGTTTTCATAGGGCGCAAAACCGACGAACCACGCATGGTCGCGATGCAGGTAGCTCAACGTTTTTTCGTCCGAACCCTCGACATCCTGCGCCTTGGCGATCACTTGGGCGGTACCGGTCTTGCCGGCCACCTGCCAGGCCAACCCCCGCATGGCCGTGTGCGCGGTGCCGCGTGGCGAGGCCACAACATCGCGCATCGCCCGGCGGATGGCCGCCAGCGCCCCGGCATCCACGTCGATGACGCGTGCAACCTCCGGCGGCGCATCGGCCTGCAAATGCGGCGTCAGCAGACGACCGCCATTGGCAATGGCCGCGGCGAAACGCGCCAGTTGGAGCGGCGTGGCGGTCACACCGCCCTGGCCGATGGCGGTGATCATCGTCTCGCCACGAAACCAGCGGCGCCACCGGGATCCGGCGCGCTTGCGAGGCCCCGGCACCACGCCCTCAACCTCCGGCCCCAGCCGGATGCCCGTACGCCGGCCAAAGCCCCACAGCGCCGCCGCCTCGCTGATGGCCGGCATGCCGAGCTGATCGCCCAATTCGTAGAAATACACATCGCAGGACTGCACGATGGCCTTGTGCAACGAAACCCGGCCATGGCCGGCGTGTTTCCAGCAGCGCAGTTTGCGATCGGCCAGCTCCAGAAATCCCGCGCACTGCGTGGCGCCGGAAGCCAGCGGCGCATGGCGACGCAGACCGGCCAGCCCGACCAGCAGCTTGAACGTGGAAGCCGGCGGATAGGCGGCCTGAATGGCGCGATTGAGCAACGGGTGACGCGGATCGTTGACCCATGCGCGCCATTGCTCGGCCTCCAGGCCGGTAATGAAGCGATTGGGGTCGAACCCCGGTCGGCTGAGCAGCGTCAGCACCTCGCCGGTACGCACATCCAGCGCCACCACGGCGCCGGCCCGGTCACCCAGCGCCCGCGCCGCCGCCTGTTGCAGCCGCACGTCCAGCGCCAAGCGCACCCGTCCGCCCATGACCGGCGGAACGCGACGGAACACGTCCACCCGCCGCCCATGCGCATCCACTTCCTCGTATTGCGCGCCAGGCCTGCCATGCAGCACCGATTCAAACAACCGCTCCGCGCCGCTTCTCCCCACCTTCTCGGTGGGCAGCACGCCGGCGCGCACATCGGCGGGACCGGCCAGCGAAAGATATCCAATCAGGTGCGAAGTCAGTGAGCCGAAGGGATAGACGCGGTGCGTCCCCACCCGCACATCCACGCCGGGCATCGCATACAGCCGCGCCGCAACAGGCGCGGCTTTCGCCCAATCCAGCTTGTCGTCCAACAACACAGGGCGGTCGGGCCGGGCCCGCCGGATGCGGGCGCGCAAACGGCGCACCCGGGCGTCGCTCCAGCCCAGCATGTTCTGAAGACTGCGCAACACAGCCTCCGGACGCTCCACCCGTTCGGGGATCAGCGTCAGCCGCCAGGAGACGTGATTGACGGCCAGCCCCCGGCCATGCCGATCCACGATTTCACCCCGCGTGGGAGGAACAGGCACGATATTGACGCGATTGCGTTCGGCCTTTTGCAGCAGGCCTTGATGGCGCACCCATTGCAGATCGAGCAGCCGCGCCGCGAGCAGCAACGGCAACAACAGGCCCAGCAGTTGCAACGCCAGCAGCCGGCGCTCGAACACGCGGCGGGTTTCAAGCATGGATACGAACACGCCGGCGACCGAGGGCTTCCACCAGCGCATGCCAGACGGGAATGCAGCAGGCCAGGGTCAGCAGCCATGAGGCCGCGCTCCAGCCATGCCAGATCATCGGCACGGTCAGCCACGCCATCAGTGCCAGCCTCTGCGGCAAACCCGCGCCGATCTGCGCATCCAGCCGCGCCACGGCCCAAGGGTAGAGACAGGCCGCCGGAAACGCGCCCCACGGCGACCAATAGAGCACATAATCATGCACCAGCAGCGCGGGCAACACCCACGGCCATGCCTGACGACGCGCCAGCAGCGCCGCGACCAGCAACGCCAGTGCCCAATCGGGCTGGGGCGCACCGCCGGCCGCCAGATTCAGCCCCAGGCCAGCAAGCGCCAGCGCGATCAACAAGAGCGGCACAGGCGAGCTCACGAGCCGGTGTGTTCCGCCGGGCGCGCCACCGGCGAAGCGATGGACAGCCAGGCATCGCGGCGCCACGCAGCCACCGGCGCAGCCTCCACCTCGGCAAACAGACTGCCCGCCACGGGACGAACACGAGTCACGCGCGCCACCGGAATCCCGGGCGGAAACACGCCGCCCGCGCCACTGGTGACCAGCACACTGCCTGGCGCGGGCGCATCGGCCATCGGCACGAAATCCACCCTCAGCCGGTCGCCCTGACCGCGCACCAGCGCGGCCAACCGGCCGCCCGGCAGGGTGACCGGCACCGAAAGCGAGGCATCCAGAATCGTGCGCACGGCGACACGTTTCCCGAGCATATCGGACACCAGCCCGACCAGCCCGTGACGCGACACCACCACATCACCCTTGCCGGCATGGCCTTGGGTAAGCAACAAGAGGCGCTGGCTCATCTGATCGGGGCTGCGCCCCAGCACCTTGGCCGCGCGCCAACGAAAGCCGGGGATGTCTTTCAGTCCGAGCAGCGCCCGCAACTGCCGGTTCTCCGCCCGCAGCGCATGCAGCTCCTGCCGACTGCCGGCCTGGCGCTCCAGCGTTTCACGCAGGCGCCGATTCTCTTCCGTCAACCGGGATTGGGCGGTGAGCCAGAGGCGCGCGTCACGCCACCATCGCGCCGGCGCCTGGAATGCGTCCACCAGCGGAAACAGATACATATCCAGCCGCTGACCGGGCGACAGGGGTTGCAGCATCGAGAGCACGAGCGCCACAGCCAGCGCCATCATCCACCAGCGGATGCGTCGCCAGCGGACCCGGAGGCGGCGCGGCACGGATTATTCCTCGAACAACACGTCCCGCATGCGATCCAGTTCCTCAAGCACCCGGCCGCAACCCATCACCACGCAGCGCAGCGGATCCTCGGCAATGGTGACAGGCAGCGAGGTCTCCTCCCGAAGCAATTGATCCAAACCGGACAGCAGCGCGCCGCCACCGGTCAGCACGATACCCTTGTCCACAATATCGGCGGCCAGCTCGGGCGGTGTGCGCTCCAGGCACACCTTGATGCCCTCGATGATGGCGTTTACTGGCTCGGTGATGGCCTCAAGGATTTCGGAGTCATCCAGCGTCAGACTCTTGGGCACGCCGTTGATGAGATCGCGGCCCTTGATGTCCATTTCGCGGCGCTGTTCCTGCGGGTAGGCCGTGCCAAGCTGAATCTTGATGGTTTCCGCCGTGGCGGAGCCCACCAACAAACTGTATTTCCGGCGAAGATGGTTGATGATCGCCTCATCCATCTTGTCGCCGCCCACGCGCACCGACCGTGAATACACGATGCCACCGTAGCTGATGACGGCAATTTCGGTCGTGCCGCCGCCAATGTCCACCACCATCGACCCGGAGGCGTCGGTCACCGGCAAATCGGCGCCGATGGCCGCCGCCATCGGCTCCTCGATCAGATACACCTCGCGCGCGCCGGCGGTCAGTCCGGTGTCGCGGATGGCCTTGCGCTCCACCGGCGTGGAGCCGTAAGGCACGCAAATGACGATGCGCGGCGCCAGCCCCCAGCTGCGCTGATGCACCTTGCGGATGAATTGCTTGAGCATTTCCTCCGTGACAACGAAATCGGCGATGACCCCATCCTTGAGCGGCCGGATGGCCTGTATGCTGCCGGGCGTGCGCCCCAGCATGCGCTTGGCGTCGGCGCCGACGGCCAGCACGCGGCGGTTTTTCTGCCCGTCACCATCGTGCACGGCAACCACCGAGGGCTCATCCAGAATCACGCCCTCGCCACGCACATAGATCAGTGTGTTCGCGGTTCCGAGATCGATGGCGATGTCTCGAGAAAACAGGCCAAAAAGCCGTTGCAGCATGAGCCGTCCTTCCTGGAAGTCTGTCCGGCCGGGCCGGCGCGTGTTCGCCGAGGCTAAAAGCAGAAACGGCGCAGGTA
This sequence comes from uncultured Zetaproteobacteria bacterium, assembly GCA_964449205.1. Classification (GTDB taxonomy): domain Bacteria; phylum Pseudomonadota; class Zetaproteobacteria; order Mariprofundales; family Mariprofundaceae; genus JALVTX01. The sequence goes on from CAYVBG010000033.1 coordinate 10,006, forward strand.
AAGCGGTTTTCGGGCGCGATGCGTCAGAAGCTCATCAGCGCGGCCAGCATCATGCACGACAGCCCCATGAACAACCAACCTCCAGCCGAAACCCTGGCCCGGGCGGCAATCGGTGTCTGATACGTCGGATACATCGCAACCCCCTTGGACAGGGCGAAGCGTGGTCGTTCGCAGGCGAGCGAAATGTGACGCAGATCAACAACCGGCCACATGCACGATCACCGAACGGGTCGAGGGATGCAGCCTGTGCTCATACAGAAACACGCCCTGCCACGTGCCAAGGGTCAGCCGGCCGCCGGCCACCGGAATGGACAGCGAGGTGGCGGTCAGCGCCGCGCGCACATGCGCCGGCATGTCGTCGGGGCCTTCCGCCACATGGCGAAAGAGAGCGTCCCCGTCCGGCACAAGGCGGGAGAGGAACCGCTCCAAATCCGATTGGACGGTCGGATCGGCATTTTCCTGGATCAGCAGCGAACAACTGGTGTGCTGCACGAACAGGTGCGCCATGCCCGTTTCTATACCGGATTCGCGCACACAGTCCGCGACATCGCGCGTGATGTCCGTCATGCCGCGCCCACGCGGCCGCACATGGAGCGTGGCCCGGGCCTGCTTCATGCCAAATCCACCCGCACCGGCGCATGATCGCTGGGTCGCTCGGCGGCGCGCTCTTCCTCGTCCACCCGCGCGGCGCGGGGCGCGAGCGCCGGCGTGGCCAGCACATGATCAATGCGCAGCCCCCAACCACGGCGAAACGCGTTCAGGCGATAGTCCCACCAGGTGAAACAGGGCTCATCGGGATGCACGGCACGCACCGTGTCGCAAAGCCCCATGTCCAGCAAGCGACGGAAACGCGCCCGCTCGGCCTCCGAACACATGATCTTGCCGCGCCAGCGCGCCGGGTCGTGCACATCCGCATCCGTCGGTGTAATATTGAAATCGCCCAGCACGACCAGCCGGTCGTGCGCGGCCATCTCCCGGCGCAACAGCGCCTCCAGCGCGTCCAGCCAGCGGAATTTGTAGCGGTATTTTTCGGAATCCACCTCCTGCCCGTTGGGCACATACACATTGATGATGCGCACATCGCCCACCGTGACAGCCAGCAGACGACGCTGCGGATCGTCGAAATCCGGCCAGTCGCGCACCACCTCGCGTACCGGCTCGCGGCTGACGATGGCCACGCCGTTATACGTTTTCTGACCGGAAAAGCAGACATGCCAGCCCGCCTCCTCAAGCGCCGCGCGCGGAAACTTCTCGTCCGGAACCTTGGTTTCCTGCAAGGCCAGCACATCCGGCGCATGGCGGCGGAGATAATCGAGCACATGCGGCAGGCGCACATTCAGCGAGTTCACATTCCAACTGACGATGTTCATGCGCCGATGCTGGCGCGCCGGCGTCGTCATCACAAGGTGCGCAACGCCCGCCGCCGGGGTAGGCTTCGCGTATGAACCGAGTGATTCCCATTCAGCCCGAAGGCGAGCCAATGGCCGGCAAGCCGAAATGGCTGAAGGTGCGCGCGCCGATGTCGC
>CAYVBG010000034.1:0-11527 GCA_964449205.1 uncultured Zetaproteobacteria bacterium
GCATCCGGCGAGCGCCAGAAATTGGTCGCGCTGGGTTTTGCCCGGGATGCCGCGCATCGTTTGACGAAGCTGGGTGTCGCGCCTGGGGCCATGCGCGAAACCTGGGCTGCGCAGCGGGGAAGCCGGCGCGTGTCCGGGGTGCGCTTCGCGCTTGAATCCAGCCGATGATACAAAAGAAGGTTTGCTTGCTGGGCGCTTTTGGCGTCGGCAAGACCAGTCTGGTGCGCCGCTTTGTCAGCGGACGTTTTTCCGATCGCTATCTTACCACGGTGGGGGTCAAGATTGACCGCCGGAACCTGGAGGTGGACGGGCGGGCTGTGCGCCTGCTGGTCTGGGACATTCATGGCGAGGAGGCGTTCCGGAAGATTCCGGCCGCGTATTTGCGCGGCGCCTCGGGATTGTTGGTGGTGGTGGATGGCACGCGCGCCGGCACGGTGGACGTTGCCGAAGGCATTCTGGCGCGGGCGGACGCGACGATCGGTCGTGTTCCGCGCGTGTTTCTGGCCAACAAGCACGATTTGCACGACGACTGGGAGCTGTCGGAAGATGGCATGGCAGCGTTGGCAGGCGGGGATGCATGGATGACCAGCAGCGCGCGGACGGGCGAGCATGTCGAGGATGCGTTCCGGATGTTGGCGGAGGCCATGCTGGCATGAGGGATGGATGCCTGCCAACGGCATTGATGGATTGGTGGACAATGCGTCATGCCTGCGCGCAGGCGCCGGCCTGGGCGCGGCTGGATGCGGGTGGCGCGCGCGTGTGCGAGGCGGGTGGCGATTGGGCGCATTATGATTGCGCGCCAGCGTCCGGCGATGCGGTGGAAGGGTTGCACGATGCCTTTGTCGGGCTGTGTCCTTTTGGCGAAAGCTTCGAGTTGCCTGCCGTGCGTATCCGCAAGGGATGCTTCGCCGACGTGTTCTTCCTGAATCTGGACGGCGTGTTTTGGTTGGTGTTGCTGGATGCGACCGCGCGCGTGGAGGCAGAGCAGGCCGTGCAGCAGGCGGCCAATGAGCGTCATCTGGATCGGGCCCGGCAAGGGCGCATGCTGGATCGCTACGTGGGGCGCGAAGTGGTGGAGATGGCCGATCAGGGACAGGTGCGTTTGAACGGGGCGGGCGAGCGGCGGCGCATCACCACCCTGTTCGCCGACGTACGGGGATTCACGGCCTTCAACGAACGCAAGGATCCGCTGGATGTGATGCGCGCGCTCAATGCTTATATGGAGGTGATGCTGGGCGCGGTGTTGGCCTGTGGCGGCGTGGTGGACAAGATCGTGGGCGATGGTCTGATGGCGGTGTTTGGATTGCGCGAAACGAAATCGGCTGCGGCGGTGGCCGGATGGCGTGCGGCCCGGCGCATGTTGGAGGACACGGTTCGGCTGAATGCCCGGCGCGCACGCATGGGCGAGGAAACGCTGGGTGTGGGCGTGGGCCTGGCCACGGGCGAGGCGGTGCTGGGCATTTTGGGTTCGCGTCACAGGCGGGCCTTCACTGCCATTGGCCGGCATGTGAACCTGGCCGCGCGGTTGGAGGCGTCGGCGTGTGCGGGCGAAGCGTTGATGGACGCCGAAACCTGGCGTTCGCTGGCGGAGAACCGGCCGGATTCAGTGTTGGTGCGTCGAGTCTCCGCCAAGGGCATCGGCGTGGTCACTGCCCGTGTCTGGCGGCCGGATCAGGGTTGACATCAACTCCCGCAGTCGCGACGGCAGAAACGGCTTGGGCAGAAATGCCGCGCCGTCCGGCACGGGAATATCGTGGAAGCCGCTGACCATCACGCAGAAGATGTCCGGTCGGGTGGCGCGCGCCTGGTGGACGATGTCGAGTCCGACGCCGTCGGGCAGGCGGTAGTCCACCACCATGCCGCGCAGCGCGGGCCCGTGCCGGCGCAGCGCCGCCAATCCCTCGTGGCGGCTGTGCGCGATCACGCAGGTATGACCGTCGCGTTCGAGCATCGTGCGATAGATGCCAGTCAGTTCGTGTTCGGCTTCGCATATCAGAATCATGGCTGCACCTCCCGCTATCGGGGCGCAAGGCTAGGCAACACGATGGCGTATGTTGGTGATGGTTGTCACCAAGAAAACGGGAACAACATGGTCATGATTCGGCCACTATCCCAATCGGAAGGAGGAGTTTGACATGCGATACTGGTCAGGATTGACGCTTGCGCTGTTGGCGCTGGCGCCGTCCGCAACGGCAGGCGTGTTCGACAGCGTGGATGATCGCGCCGCGCGGGTGGAGGCGCAGGTGCAGGGGCGGCACGATTATCATGCGGAACTGGCGCGGGAACTGGTGTCCGCTGCGCAGGATGAACGGTCGCAACACGATCTGCGTGCGGCGCGGCAACTGATGGATTTGGCCGAGCAGGCAGCCGGCAAGGGAGGCAAGCGATGAAACATGCATGGACGGGAATGATGCTGGCCGCCGCAGCCCTGGCCGGCTGCGCGACAGGGCCGTTGAACGTGGACAGGGATGAGCTGGCGGATGCGCGACAGGCCTTGCAGGCGGCGCGCAAGGCCGGCGCCGAGCGATGCGCGCCCAAGGAAATGGCACGCGCGCAAACGGAGTTGTATTGGGCGGCGCACGAGCTGGCCGAGGGCAATGTCCACCCGGACGAAACCTCCGGACACATCGCCGACGCACGCAAATATGCGGACAAGGCGCGCCGGCTTGCCCGCGCACGTTGCCACCCCAAGCCCGTGGCGAAGAAGAAGCCGGAAATTATTCGGCTCGAAGGTGTGCATTTCCGCACCAACAGCGCCGATCTGACGCCGGAATCACTGGCTGTTCTCGACCGCGCGGTGGCGGCGCTGAAGCGGCGGGCGGATATCCGCGTGGAGGTTGCGGCGCATACCGACAGCCGCGGTTCGGCGGCCTACAACATGGCCTTGTCGCGCCGGCGGGCCAAGAGTGTGCGCGATTATCTGGTGGCGCATGGCATCGCCCCCTCGCGGCTGACTTCGCGCGGCTACGGGGAGACCCGTCCGGTGGCGGACAATGCCACCGCCAGCGGGCGTGCGATGAACCGGCGCGTGGAGTTGCGCGTGTTGCGTTGATCGGGCGCCGGGTTCGCGGGGGCGCGGGAGATCCGCGCCCCCCAACCGGCGTTTCCGGCAAGGAGGAGGCTGTTCATGATGGATGGCAAGAGCGTTATGTTGCCGTTGCCGCCGCCGCATTTCGAGGCGGGGGACTTTCCTTCCGCCCGGCGCGTTGTGTGCGTTCCCCAGGGCGGGTTGCTGGTGACCGAGGGCGAAACGCCCGGCGACCGCTGCTGGCTGCTGATTGAGGGCGAACTGGAAGTGTGCCTGGAGGATGCAGCCGGGCATGAAACCACGCTCTATCGTCTGAACGAGGGCGAGCTGGTGGGCGAGATGGCGTTGTTGGGCGGTATCCCGCGCTCGGCGACGGTGACCGCCGTGCGGGACAGCCGGCTGTTGCTGGTGCCGTCGCGTGTGCTGGAGGAGGCGATGCTCCGGCAGGATATGTTGCTGCGTCTGGTCAGTCATTGCTTCGCGCGTTATTGCAGTTCGCATGAGGTGATTCGCCGGCTCAGTCCCGTGAAGGTGAGTCATCGTCTGGCGCATTATCTGTTGTCGTTGCCCGAATGGCAGCATGCCCGGGGCGGGTGTGTGAGCGTGTCTCTGCCCACCCATGCGGAGCTGGGCCGGCTGCTGGCCTGCCAGCGGGAGAGCATCACCCGGGCGTTTCGGGGGCTGCGCGCGGTCGGCGCGGTGGACGACAGCACGGATGGCCGGGCATTGCTGCGTCGCATGCAGCTGGATCAGGTGCTTGCGGAAGGCTGACGTCAGTCGCGTGTGTTGAGGCGTTGCCGGCACATGTCGGCCAGTTGGCGCTGGAACGCGCCGCTGCCACGGGCCGCGTCCATCACATCCTCATTCCGGAACTCGATCACCTCGGTCAGGGTGTCGGCGATCACGTCGGCCACCGGCGCGTTCCGCACCCCGAAGCAGGAAAGTTCGCCGACCACGTCGCCGCTGCCGCGCCGTGCCACGGTGCGGCCGTTCCGGACAATGCGGACGTCGCCGGCCACGATCAGATACAGGGGAGATTGTTCCCCGCCCTGGCAAACCAGCGTTTGGCCCGGGGCCAGCATGCGTTGGCCGGCATTGTTGAACAGCCGCTTGCGCGTGGCGCGATCCAGACAGGCGAACAATGGATGCCCGGCCATGATGGCCGCAAACAGGCGCACGCGGGCCAGGTGCTCCAACGCGGCGCGCACCCGGGGTTCCTGCATGCGCTGGCGGATATCCGACCACGCGAATTCGAGACATTCGGCGTCGGTTTGCGCGCGCCAGTGGAGCGCGGGAGGGGTGTCCGGGTGCAGGGCGCTGCGGATGCCCAGCCAGTTTCCCTCGCCGTAGTCGCCAATCGCTTCTTCGCGGTCGGCCCAGCGCGCATGCACGGTGATGCGGCCCGACAGGATGTGGCGAATGACGCGAGGCTCGCCGGCCAGCCACTCGCCAGCCCGATAGGCGCGCACGCGGCCTGCGCCCTCCAGCAGTTCGGTCAGAATGCTTTCCCATATCATGGCCGAATCATCGGCGAATCGCCGGCGTGTGGCCAGTGACGGCGGTCACCGCACCGCCGGATCGAGTCAGGCGGCTATTCGGCGGATGACGTCGCGTCGCCGGGGCTGTTCAGCGGCGGCAGGGTATCCACCGTGCGGGCGCGCGCCTCGTTTTCGTCCACGACCCGGCGCATGGCTTCCAGACTGTGCTGCAGCTTGCGTTGCACGCAGGCATACAAGCTGTAGCCGAAATCGGAATAACGCTTGCGCCAGGCATGCACGGACTCGTTGTTGATGACCATCAGTCGCAGCGGCGTGATGGCCGTGACCGTGGCCGCGTGCGGCTTGCCGGTGATGATGGAAATCTCGCCCACCTCGTCGCCGGCGGAGATGCGGGCGAACACGATGCGCTTGGAAGGATCGCGCGGGTGACGCATGGATGCTTCAGCCTTGCCGCTGAGCACCAGGAACATGAAGCGGGTGTCCGTGTCGCCTTCTTCAAACAGGGTTTCCCCGGCCTCCAGGGAGACAAACCGGGCGTTGTAGAGCAGCGTTTCGCGCACCGCCTGCGGCAGTCGGGAAAACACCGGGTTGACGGCCACCGCGGTGGCGGCCTGGCGTTTTTCCGCCAGTTGCCCCAGGCTGCGCTGGAACCGTTCGTTGGACTTCAGCACCTCGCGCACCTGTTCGCCGGGCAGCTGAAACAGGGTGCAGGCCTCCACCGTGCGCACCTCCGCGCCGGCGGGCGCATTGTGCAGGATGGAGGCCTCGCCAAACACTTCGCCCGGCGTGATGGAGCCGACCTCGAAGATTTCGTTGTTGTGTCGCTTGTTCACCCGCAGCAGGCCGGAATGCACCAGATAGAGGAACTGGGGTTGCTGCCCTTCGGTGATGACCGCAACATCGGCGGCCAGATCGAGCGGCTGGGCGATGGAGCGGAAGAAGTGCATTTCGTCCGGATACAGCACGGCCAGCGCCGGGTAGTCGGCGGGTTCGAGCTGGATGTCCGGTTGATCCGGGCTCAGGCGTGTTTCATTGGAGGCCATTGGCGATATTATGGATGGCGGCGGAGGCTGTCGCAAACAAAAACGCGCATGGAGGCCGAACACATGCCCGAATTGCCCGAGGTGGAGGTGGTGCGCCAAGGCCTGGAAGGCCCGCTGAGCGGCCAGGTGTTGCGGCGCGTCGAGTATTCGCATCGCCCGCTTCGCTATCCGCTGCCGGATTTGCAGGCGTCGCTGGCCGGTCGGCGGTTGCGCGCGGTTCGCCGGCGTGCCAGATATTTGCTGTTCGATTTCGGCGAGATCTGGCTGGCCTGGCATTTGGGTATGAGCGGGCAGTTCCATGTGTTGCCCGCCGAGGCGCCGGCCGGGCGGCACGAGCATGTCCGAATGTTGTTCGGCGACGGGATCGGCCTGCGATACCGGGATGCCCGGCGGTTTGGCTACGCGGGCCTGATGGATGCCGCGCACTGGCGCGATCATCCGTGGTTCGCGGCATTGGGGCCGGAACCTTTGGGGCCGGAGTTCACGTTTGAGGTGTTGATGGCGGCCTGCGCCGCGCGCCGCGCGCCCGTCAAGCAGGTGCTGATGGATGGTCGGGTGGTGGCGGGTGTGGGCAACATCTATGCCTCGGAGTCGCTGTTTCGCGCTGGCATCCATCCGGCGCGCGTCGCCTGCCGGATTGCGCCCCGGCGCATTGCGCGCCTGCACGGGGCCGTGATTCGGGTGCTGGAAGAGGCCATCGCCGCCGGCGGCAGCACCATCAGCGATTTCCGGCGCGCGGATGGCCGGCCGGGATATTTCGCGCATGCATTCTGTGTCTATGGCCGCGCGGGGGCGCCTTGCGTGCGTTGTGGCCGCGCCATTCGGCGCATGGTGCAGGCCGGCCGGAGCACGTTCTGGTGTCCGGGCTGCCAGCGGTGAGCATGAAGCGTTTTTATGATTTGCGTCACGGTTTGTTCACATGGCGGACGCATGATGCGGCGCATCCTGTCAGACAAAGGAGGTTTGCCATGACAGTCAACAAGACGATTCGCGACTACCTGGACGCGCTGGAGCGCAAGGTGGGCGCCAAGGCTCGCAAGGAAACGCAAGTGGAATATCGCGGTGGCGCGCAGGTGGTGCTCAAGCGGCCCGGGCGGCATCCGCAGGCCGTGGACGTGGGCACGCTGCGCCTGATGACCGAGCGTCTGCAACAGGCGTGATGCGGTTTCCATTCCGCGGGATGGACGAGGAAGGCCGGGGCGACCCGGCCTTCTTTTTTGTTGGCCGGCGAGCGTGTCGGCGCTTGGTCTGACGCGCCGGATGCGTAGGATGCCGTCCATGAAACAGACGCTGGAACAGCATTTGCAACAGGCCGTGGAGGAATTGCTGGCCGAATACGGCTTCGAGCACTCGAATGCGCCGCGTGTGACATTGACGCGGCCGAAGCAGCGCGAGCATGGCGATTATGCCGCCAATATCGCGATGCCGCTGGCCGGACGGCTGGGCAGGAAGCCCCGCGAGGTCGCCGAGCGGTTGCTGGCGCTGGCGCAGTGGCCGCCCGAGGTGGCGCGGGCGGAGATTGCCGGCCCCGGATTCATCAATCTGTATCTGCATCAGGCCAGCGAGGCCTCGGCGCTGGCGCGCATCGTGCGCGAGGGCGAAGGTTATGGATGCGTGGCGCCCGGCGAGAACGCGCCGCGCGTGTGCGTGGAATATGTGTCCGCCAACCCGACGGGGCCGATGCATGTGGGGCATGGGCGGGGCGCGGTGGTGGGCGATGCGCTGGCCGGCGTGCTGGCCGCGCGCGGCATGTGCGTGCATCGCGAGTATTATATCAACGATGCCGGCGCGCAGATTGACGTGCTGGCCGATTCGCTGTGGTTCCGCATGCGCGAGGCCGCCGGCGAGGCCGCGGGCGAGAGCCTGCCGGAGAACTGCTATCCCGGCGAATACGTGGTCGAGGCGGCGCGGGCGCTGTTGAGCGAGACGCCCTGGGATGCATGGCTGGCGATGGCAGGCGACGCCCGTCGCGCCCGGCTGCGCGAGCGCGGCGTGGCGCTGATGTTGGACATGATACGCGATGATCTGGCGGCGCTGGGTATCCGGTTCGATGCCTGGTTTTCCGAGCGTTCGCTGCACGAATCCGGTCGCGTGCGCGAGCTGATCGAGCAGTTGAAGGCGCGGGGTCTGGTCTATCGCGGCACATTGCCGCCGCCGAAGGGCAAGGAAGTGGCGGACTACCGGCCGGTGGAGCAATGGCTGTTCCGCACGACCGGTTTTGGCGACGATGTGGACAGGCCGCTGGCCCGGCAGGACGGCACGCCCACCTATTTCGCCGCCGATATCGCCTACCACATGAGCAAGCACGAGCGGGGCTTTGATCGGCTGGTGGATGTATGGGGCGCCGACCATGGCGGCTATGTGCGCCGCGTGCAGGCGTCGTTCGAGGCATTGACCGGCCGGAAGGGGCAGCCGGAGGTTGTGTTGGTGCAGATGGTGAATCTCACCCGCGATGGCAAGCCGGTGCGGATGTCCAAGCGGGCGGGCACGTTTGTGACCCTGCGCGAGGTGGTGGACGAGGTCGGCGCGGATGCGGTGCGCTTCAATTTTCTGACCCGCCGGGCCGAGAGTCAGCTCGATTTCGATCTGGAGGCGGCCAAGCGGCAGAGCGATGAAAATCCGGTGTATTATGTGCAGTACGCGCATGCCCGCGTGTGCGCGATTTTGCGCCGGGCGGAAGAGGCCGGCATGCGGCCGGCGGCGCCGGAAGAGGTGGACGCCTCGCGGCTGACGCAACCGGAGGAGGACGCGCTGATCAAGCGGCTGCTGGCCTGGCCGGAAACGCTGGAGACGGCCGCAACGAGGCTGGAGCCCTATCGGGTTGCCACCTACCTGATGGACCTGGCGGCGGCGTTGCATCGCTGCTATCACCGTCATCGCGTGATGGTGGATGACGCCCAGCTGGCGCAGGCGCGGCTGTTGCTGATGCGGGCGGTGAAGGTGGTGCTGGCGGGCGGCTTGCGGGTGCTGGGCGTGCGCGCGCCCGAGACGATGTGATGGCGGCCCGGGATTTCGCCGAGGTGCCCGGCCCCGCGCCCCAGCGCGGCGGCGGCGTGAACTGGCGCGTCATCGTGGTGGTGGCCGGCGGTCTGGCGGTGGTTGCCGGCGGGTTCGTGGCCGGTTATTCCCTGGGCGAGCGACGCGGGCGCATGCTGGCCGAGCATGCGGGCAAGCAGCGGCTGCTCGATGAAATCGCCCGTCAGAAGAAGGAACTGGCGCGGTTGAAGAAGAGCACCAAGGCTGCCGCGGCGAACCGGCCCGGCGCGACGCCCGCCGGCGAGCTGGGCGAGCTGACCTTCTACAACGATCTGCCCCGGCAGCCGGTGGCGCCGGCGCCGTTGCCCGAGGCGGAACAACCGCCGGTTGGCCGGGTATCGGCGCCGGATGCGGGCCATGCGGATGTGGGGCATATCATCCGCCAGGCGATGCGCCAGCCGGCGGCGCGTCCGGCGGACCAGGGCGCGCCGGCTCGCGGGGCCGTGGGGCGCTGGCGTGTGCAGGTGGGCTCCTACCAGCGGCGGGAGGACGCCGAGGCGCTGGCGTCGCGCGCCCGGGGCAAGGGATTTCCCGCCACGGTGGAGCAGGCGATGGTGCCCGGTTTGGGGCTGTGGTTTCGGGTGTATGTCGGCCCCTATGCCGGCCGGGACGCGGCGCTGGCCGCGCAGGCGCGCGTGCGCAAGACCATGCGCATTTCCGGCCTGTTGTTGCGTGTGCGCGAGTAAGCCGGCCGACGCCCGGCGGGACTGCGCCGCCGGCTGGGTCGGGCGCGTGCTGGGCGAGGATTGCGGGTTGTCGCCATTGGCCGGCGATGCGTCGTTCCGGCGTTATTTCCGTGTTTGCCGCGGTGGTGATGCCTGGGTGTTGATGGATGCACCGCCCGGCAAGGAGGATGTGCGTCCGTTTCTGCGGGTGCGCGAATGGATGGCGGCCGCCGGCGTGCGCGTGCCGCGCTGCATCGCGGCGGAGCCCGCCGAGGGCTTTGTGCTGCTGGAGGATTTCGGCGATGTGACATGGGCGGCCTGCCTGCGAGGCGGCGGCGATGTGGATGCGCTGATGGATGACGCCCTGGCGCAGCTTTCACGCATTCAGCGCGCGGCGCCGGCGCCGGCATTGCCGGTGTTCGGCGTATCGCGCATGCGCGATGAATGCGATTTGTTTCTGGATTGGTTCTTGCCGCATGTGGCCGGTCATGCGCCGTCCGCCGGTGAGCGCGAGGCGTTCCACGCGGCGTTGTCGCCGATGCTGAATCGTCTGGCCGCCTTGCCGCGCGTGCCGGTCCATCTGGATTTTCACAGCCGCAACCTGATGCTGCCGCCGGATGCGCAGGGGAGGCCCGGCCTGCCATTGGGCGTGATCGACTTTCAGGACGCCGTGATGGGCCCGGTGACCTACGATGTGGCCTCGCTGCTGTATGACTGTTATCAGGACTATCCCGAGACCTGGCGGCGGCAGTGGAGCGAGCGTTTTCCCGACATGTTGCCGCCGGCGGCGCGGGCCGCGTTTGACGATGCCGATGACTGGCATGCCATGGTGCGACTGACCGCGTGCCAGCGGCATATCAAGGCCATTGGTATCTTTGCCCGGCTGGCGTTTCGCGATGGCAAGCGGCGCTTTCTCGACGAGATTCCGCTGACGGCCCGGCATTTGCGGGACGAGATGGAGGTGCTGGGCGTGCCGGAGGGCGCGGCGCGGCTGCTGCGGATGGCGACGACCGTGATTCCGGGGTGAGCCGGAGGCCGGATCAATCCGCCGGGTGCAGGTCGCGCACGATGGCGAGCGTCGCGTCCGGCTTGTTCAGCGTGTAGAAATGCAGCCCCGGCGCGCCGCGCGCGATCAGTTCGCGGCATTGCGCGGTGGCGATTTCCACGCCCAGGCGGAAGGTGGCCTCCGCATCCTCGCGCACCGGCGCCATGCGTTCGTGCAGCCAGTCGGGAACATTTGCGCCGCACATGGCCGAGAAGCGCACGATCTGGTCGTAGTTGCCGACGGGCATGATGCCCGGAATCACCGGAATCGTGACACCGGCGGCTGCCGCCTTGTCCATGAAGCGGAAATATGCGTCGTTGTCGAAGAAATACTGGGTGATGGCGTAGTCCGCGCCGAGATCCTGCTTCACCTTCAGCCAGCGGATGTCGTCGTCCGCACCGTTCGGCGATTCGGGGTGGCCTTCGGGATAGGTCGCGCAGCCGATGCAGAAATCGCCGCGCTCGCGGATGAAGGCGATGAGATCGGTCGCGTGCGCGAAGCCGCCCGGCGCGGCCTCGAAACGCTCCGCGCCTTCGGGCGGATCGCCGCGCAGCGCGAGGATGTTTTCGATGCCGTGCGCGCGGTAGTCGTCCAGCAGGGCGGCCAGTTCCTCGCGCGTGCTGCCGGTGCAGGTCAGGTGCGCGACCGGCGGCAGCTTCGTTTCCCGCGCGATGCGCAGCACGATGCGGCGCGTGCGGTCGCGCGTGGAGCCGCCGGCGCCGTAGGTCACGGAGACAAAGTCGGGATCGATGGCGGCGAGCGCCTCCAGCGTTTGCCAGAGCCTGGTCTCGCCGGCGTCCGTCTTCGGCGGGAAGAACTCGCAGGAGATGAGCGGCGCGTCGCCGCGGGCGTTCAGGATGTCGCTGATGCGCATGTGAGGCTTCCTCTTGCGGCAGGCTACAGGCGGGGCACGGTCACGCCGGTCTGGCCCTGATATTTGCCGGCGCGGTCGGCATACGAGGTCTCGCAGACATCATCCGATTCGAAAAACAGGAATTGGGCCACGCCCTCGCCGGCGTAGATCTTGGCCGGCAGCGGCGTGGTGTTCGAGAATTCGAGCGTCACATGGCCTTCCCATTCCGGCTCCAGCGGCGTGACATTGACGATGATGCCGCAGCGGGCGTAGGTGGACTTGCCGAGGCAGATGGTGACGACGTTCCGCGGGATGCGGAGGGATTCAACGGTGCGTGCGGGGGCGAAGGAATTTGGAG